>CADBUP010000111.1 GCA_902797885.1 uncultured Ruminococcus sp. | reverse complement strand
TGACGAACATTTGGGGTATGATGAATATGAGCGCAGCGACAATCCTGATTACCGGAACGGCGTAAAACACAAGAAATTGCGCAGTTCATACGGCGAAATACCGATTGATGTTCCACAAGACCGTGACTGCCACAGCTGGCAATCTGGTGAACGGCGATGAGATTAGTGTGGACATAACCGGCGGAGATAAAACCGAGGTCGGCACATATACCGCCACCGCCACCGGGCTGACCGGCGGCAAGACAGAAAACTATAAGCTGCCCGATGACGACGCCAAGCGGACATTTACTTACAGCATCGGCAAGGGCAAGCTCAAGGATAAAGAACTGACGATGTCTGTGTACAAGTGTGTTCCTAAAACGTACACCTACGATTTCTCCAAGGAACTGCCGGTACTGGCGGACGGTCTGACGTTTGGCAATATTCAGTATACAGGTACACTCTCTGATACATATGATGAGAACTGGATCAGCAAAGGTAATGTTGTGCTGAACGGTAGTGAACTGAGCATAACCACCTATGATTGGGACAAAGGCGAGCAGATTCTCGAATATGTTGTCACGGTCAAGAGCGACAACTATGAGGACTTCACCATGACGCTCAAAGTCAATGCGAAGGACAAGACGGTGGTCAACCTGCCGAAATCCGACGTTACCATAACCGGCCGGCCGTATGGGTCAAACGGCGTGAACAAGCCGGATGTGCGCAATGTGCCGGCGGACGCGCGGTTGATCAGCACCGTCTACACGAATAAGACCACCGGCGAGGTCATCACCCCCACCGGCATGACCGACGCAGGCGCGTATACTGTGACAGTTCGCTACGAGAGCGACGACACCGTCTACATCGGTGCGACGGACTTTAACATCAACCCCAGGCATCTGTTTGATGAGGATATCGAAGTTCCTATCGGCGTCACGCCGGATAAGACCTATGACGGCACGACGGCATCCGATTTGACCGAATTGGGCATCGCAGAAGACAGGCTGGTCACCAAAGAGAATGGAGCGCTGCGGGTCGTCGGCACAGCAGAATACGCCGGCTCGAACGCGGGTGCCACCAAGCTCGTATTTACAACGGACGGCACTATGCGGCTGTCCGGCCCCGACAGCCGCGCCAAAACGGGCAATTACGGTATCTCCGGCAGCAAACTGACCAAGGAGCTCACGGCGAACATCCTGCAGCGTGAGCTTGCCTTCACCGTGGATAGTGTAAGCATGATCTGCGGCAGCAGCACAGCCGATGTGCATGTGACGTTCACGAGCGTCGAGGACAACAGCAAGTCAGGCCTGGTCAGCGGCGAGACGCTTGAACAGGGGGTGGACTATGACGTGACTGCGACCTTCAACCGGACAGACGTCGGCACAGACAACAATGTTACCGTGGCCGTTACGTTGAAGGATACCGGAAAGGCGCGCAATTACACGCTGGCAGGCAAATCCACCATCACCGGTGTGACCGGCACGATCAAGGCAAAACCCACCCCGGTTTTGGAAGGTAATGTGACACTTAGCCTTGCCGAGTTTACCTACGGCGAGCCGCTGAGCAAAATCGAAATCACCGGCACGATGAAGGATCCAAACACAGGTGAGGAAGTCCCGGGCACGTTTGCATGGACGGACAGTACGTTCATGCCCAATGCAGGCAGCTATGAAGCCGAGTGGACATTTACGCCGAACGCACCGGAATATGCGGTGGCAACCGGCGAGGTGACAATCGTAGTCCATAAGGCCACGTCCACCGGCGAGCCCAAGTACACTAAAGTCACCACCGGCGGCAAGACGCTGAATGACGCGGCACTAACGATAGAAGGCAGTACCCTGAATCCCAATACCGGTAAACTGGAATGGGTGGATGACAATGGCAACGTCCTAACAAATGATACCAAGGTTGAAGCCAACAAAACCTACAAATGGCGCTTTACGCCTGCCGATGGGAATTATACCACTCTGACCGGTACTATCAAATTGTATTCAAAATCCACAGGCGGCGGTGGCGGCGGAACAACTCGCTATACGGTTTCGTTTGACACAAACGGCGGAAATAAAATATCAAGCGAAAGAATTAAAAGAAACGGCACTTTGACAGAGCCGACAGCACCGACCAAAGAGGGATTTGATTTTGCAGGCTGGTACACCGATAAAGGACTTAAAACGAAGTATGATTTTTCTGCAAAGGTAACGAAAAACATCACACTTTATGCCGCTTGGACAGAAAAAGATAATTCCGCAGATCAGATTATCTTAACGATCGGCGAAAAGTCGGCACAGGTATTCGGACAGACAAAAACAAACGATGTTGCGCCGAAAATTGTTAATGACAGAACAATGCTTCCGGCAAGATTTGTAGCCGAAAACCTTGGTGCTGATGTTTCATGGGACGGCGAAAAAGAACTTGTGACGATTAAAGGAAAAAATCTCAAAACAAGTGAGGACATAACAATTCTGATATATATCGGTTCGGACATTGCTTATGTAAACGGCAAAGAAATCAAGCTTGATTCTGCTGCATTTATTGAGAATGACCGCACCTACACGCCTGTACGTTTTATCTCCGAAGAACTCGGTGCAAGCGTTGAATGGTTGGAAAAGGATCTGAGGGTTGTTATTACAAAAACTCTGCCGTCAGAAAAATAAAATTAAATAAAAAGTATATAACAGTAAAAGGACAAATCCGGTGTCCTGACTGTTGTTCTTCCGAAGAAGGATCAGAAAAAGCTCAGTTCACCAAGCAAGATTTTTATCGAATAATTTTATTTAAAGAACGGTTCGTTGCCACATTCAGCGGCAGCGAGCCGTTTTTTGCTTTCCTGTACTCGATACTGTTAAATCCGCAATAATTCTTGATTTTCACTCTAAAATATGCTATACTAAGCTTGCATAATTATCATTACCCGATACTGAGAAAGTTTTAATGGAATCTACAGCCGAACGCCGGGACTCAATGAAAGAAATTTGCGAATACCTCAGCGTCAGCCGTGACGCTGTACTTGTTTGGATAGAAAAAATATGCCTGCTGCAAAGATAGGCCGCCTTTGGAAATTAAGGTCGGCGGAGTGGGCGCTTGGATGAAATTCGGTTTATTTCTAATATATATTTTCATCAAGCCCGTATTTGTCGGTCATTGGTGCGGATTTGCAGATACTTGAGATAAACTAACAGAATAAGGAGTTAACCTAAATGGCATTAAATATTTGGAATAAAGATATTCCTGTAGAAAAAAGTTCTTATTTATGTGATGATGAAGTCACATATTTTAATCTTGATAAGTTCAAGCACGATGAAAGCAAGTTAACTATGATTGATTTGTTTTGCGGAGCCGGAGGCTTTGCGGTCGGCTGTTCCTGGGCCGGATTTGAATCCGTTCTTGGCATAGATCATTTTGAGCCGGCCATTCAGACGTGGACCTATAACCATCCTAATGCCATTGGCTGCTTAGGTGACATTAAAAAAATAGAACCTAAAAGAATTAAGGAGTTACTCCGTAGCAAAGGAATCAACAAAATAAACTTAATAACCGGTGGCGTACCCTGTCAGGGATTCTCTATTGCAAATAGAAAGCACAATGATAATGATGAACGCAATTTTTTGTTTTTGGAATATATGAAGTTCGTCAAAGAGTTTGAGCCTGATTATATTATTCTTGAAAATGTTTCCGGTATGAGAAGTACCGCCGGAGGACAATTCGAAAAAAACATAAAGGAATATATGAATTCACTCGGATATACAACATCGGTAGACATGTTGAATGCCGCTGATTTTGGTGTGCCTCAGGTTCGCCAAAGACTAATTTTCGTCGGTGTTAAACGAGCGAGGGGGCTTGCTTCCGAATATGTATTTCCTGTCGGTAAATTCAAAAACAAATACCGTACCGTGCAGGAAGCAATTTCAGATCTTCCGGAGCTTGGAAACAACGAAGAAATTTGCAAGTATATTAAGCCTGCAAGAAGTGAATATCAAAAGTTAATGAAAGGTAAGGGCGAGATAGAGAATATATCTCCGCCTAAAAGATTAACTAATCACATTTCTCCCAATCATCCGCAGGAAACCATCGACAAAATTGCTTCAACCGAGCCGGGTAAGCCTATGTATCCTAAGTTTAAGCAAAGGATTCGTCTGCGTCAAAACGCTCCAAGCCCCACACAGCTTGCGGGGGGAATCCGACCGCAATTTCAATTTGGTCATCCAACTCAGCCGAGAGGACTTACAATAAGAGAACGCGCAAGAATTCAGAGCTTCCCTGACAGCTATGTTTTTCTTGGCGGTATTGTTCAAGAACGTGTGCAGACAGGAAACGCGGTACCGCCGCTTCTAATTTATAATTTGACGCTTCCGATTGCTGAAGATATTAAAAAGAAGGAGAAAAAAATGTATAGAATATGGTATAGTACCGAAAGCTTTGCTGACTATATTGTTGACCACACAATTTTAAGCGTAAAACCTATTATTAAAAATAAAATGTATGAGAGCGATGCCAAAAATCCTACTCGCTTTCACACAATGCCGGATCATATAAGAAAAATTCTTTATCTTGATGCCCCCGATTTGATCGTTGAAAAAGATAATGAACCGATATTTTCTATTGAGGTAACAACAGAGGCTGGAACCGGACACAATGCCTTTCAGAGATTTGCAAGGATTGCAGCATCTGTTGAAAATAGCGTACCTGCTTTCTACATTTATCCGGAAGGTAAATTAATCTCAAGGAAAAATCGAAAAACCAGTGCAATTAACATAAAGTGGGACGAAATTAATCCCCTTATATTCCGAGCATTAGAGGGAGTTATGAGTGTTTATAATATACCGGCGCTTCTTTACTATTTTCCATCTGATGATATAAACACATATCGCCATAATCCTGCTGCGTCTCCCCATTTCGCAGATAAGGGTTTATGCTTCGATGCTGACATTATCAGATATTCCGGTTGCCCTGATTCAACATCCGGCAGTATGCTTGATATGTTTACCGCGATCAATGAAATTATTGATACAACAGAAACATTTGGTGTTATCCCGGCACGTTCTCGACTGCTTGGTAATGTTGTAATACGCAATAAGCGTAACGATATGCAAACACAATTCGTTACTAAGTCGGGCGGAAAATCGGCTGAACAAATGTCGCCGCTATCAGCTGTTCAAATGATTCCCACTCAATATCTTATAAATTATCTTTCCCAATATGAAACGGGAGGATATGTATTGGGCGAACTTCTAAAATCAAGGGAGACTACTGCATTATATCAAGTTAATGCCGAATTTAGGGGTGATCCATATCCCGGTTGTTTGTCAGCCATAGATTATTTATGTTGTCGCCAGGGATTAACTTTTGAGGATAGACGAAGCAATCTTGTAATGGTATGGGGCAGAGTTGACATCGATGAGGACAACCAAACAATTATCATTCATGATGACAAGGGCTCAACCATCAAAGATTTCTTTAGGGATGTAAAAAGCTGTTCTCGTAATAATCTCTTGGTAAAAGATTACGCGGATCTTGATAATAAAGAACTCCCCAGATATTTTATGCAGGTAAGGTACGGTTCTACATATTCAAAGGTAAAACATATTCGAGTATATTCGTACTTTGCGGATGCAATTTTGTTTCCTGATGGTTCGCTCTGGAGGGATGCATAATGACAGAAGAACAAGTAACAAAAGCATTATTACGGTACTTGACTGATAATGACTGGCATATTGTTTGCTTCGATTTTCCGCAAAGTGGTACAGGCAGAGTGTTACACCCTGATAATGCCGATGGTGAAAAGAATAAAAACTCAATCATTCCTGATATAGTTGCGGTTAAGGATAACGTTGCTTTGTTTTTTGAGAATAAAGATAGATTTTATTTGCCGGATTATAAAAAGGTTAATGAGTTAATTATGGGCAAGCAATATATTAACGCAACAAAGAATTTGCTTTCTGATTATAGAATAGAAAATATCTACTATGGCATTGGCTTGCCCACAGAAAAACATAAAGAAAAATCCCAAAAATATTCCTATTTGGTCAATTTTGTAGTTGGTGTAAATCAAGATAAGCAGATTGAAGTTTTGTACAATCCCCAAAAGATATTTTTCGGATAAAAAAGCACATACATAGAATTTAATGAAATAGAGTGTTTTAAAAATATCTTTGATAGTGCTATTACCGTATCACGCACTTCCGTTGTACATGACATTTGTTAATGTGTCAGATTACAATTATTTGATAGTTTTACTGTTTTTGACTTTTGTCTGACTTTGTTCGATATTCCGATGGCGACAGGCCGGTCGCCTTTTTGAAAATACGGCTGAAGTAGAGCGAGTTTTCAAAGCTGAATCGGACGGCTATTTCCTTTATGCTTAGGTTGCTAAAGGCGATAAGCTCTTTTGCGTGTTCTATTTTAAGGTTGGTAAAATATTTTTTCGGAGAAATTCCGATTACTCTTTTGAATTTGTGGTAAAACCCGCTAATACTCATGCCGCAGATATTTGCATAGTGTTCGGGATTATATTCATTGGTATAGTTTTTATTCATCTCCACAATTACACGGTTTATGTCGAGGTCAGCCGTATGCATATCATTGTGCTTTGAATTAAGAGTATTGGTTATATGCCGCGAAAATGCAGTCAATAGGTATATCGCAAGCGCACTTTGGGCCGATTGAGAAAATGGCTCATTTAGATTATGCTCGTGTACCAGTTCAGAAAATATTGAGGTAATTTTTTCTGATTTCTCGCATTGGTAAACTCCGGGCTCAAGATTAATAGCATTTAAAATTTCACGGACTGCGCTTCCCGAAAAGTGTATCCAAAAAACTTCACAGCCTCCATTATAAGGGAAAAAATAATAATTCTGAGGTTGATTCGGATAGTAGAATACGAAATTTCCCGGTTTAAGAGAGTATTTTTTATTGTCATATACCGCTTCCCAGTTCCCCGAGATAACATATACTATATGATAATCGAGACGACCAAGCTCGCGAGCTATCCCATAACCGCACCTGCTCAGTCTGCCGCAGGCGTTTACATTCATATATTTTTTTGATGAAAAATTACAGGTTTCATTAATATTGTCTATAACTATTGTGTTAACATTTTTGGGTACCGTTGCCATAAAATCACCGCTATATTTATTTTTTTAAATAATATCCAATTTTAAAATAAAGTACAGATGTTTACGGAATTGATTATAGCATATTTTTTGTTAAAGTTCAATAAATATAACAAAAATTTTTTTGTTTATGCTGCTTACGAACTGATACACCACGGTTTTTCCAAGCATAATAGCCGCTCCGAGAGATTTCGAGCAGCCGGCATAATTTATCTACAGAGACCTCAGAGCAATTA
>CADBUP010000110.1 GCA_902797885.1 uncultured Ruminococcus sp. | reverse complement strand
TATTCGGAGGACACACAGGCGGAATTGAATTATTTATACGAACTGTCAGACAGGCTTTACGGAAATAGCAATGTGACGGAAGAGGAGCTTAAGACTTATGCGGATGGGTATAATAAACCCGCTGAATTTAAGAGTTCCAACGTTAACATTTTTGATAAATTATATTTGTGCGAGAAAAACGGATTTGAGATATCGCTTGTTAAATTTGTTGATTGCTGCGATGGGATAGAGTTGAGATTCAGCGACGGCACAGTATGGCAGACTATGAAGTTCGGGAAGAATAAATTCTGTGAGAATAAGGCTGTTTTAAGGAGACTTAAACCGATGATAGAGGGTATCTCGACGGATAAAAAGGAACTTGTTCATTTTGTCGGATGCTGCACATTCGAAGCCGATACATTGACGTTACAATTTAACTTTTTAGATAATCCGCATATTGATAAATATATCTGTACGTTTCTTGAAAATAATTTAAGTATAAGAAAAGCGAAAACGGCGGATTTTCTATACAGCGGTGAAATAAGAGGAAAATTAATATAAGGTGCGGCTTTGACCGCACCTTATCGTGTTGATAAACACTATTGAATGAAAAAATTTATTTTAGGTTATAGTCCCAAATTATGCAGTTCGGTTATTATGCCGTCCTTAATCGAAACAAAGTTATCTTTTTTAAGACCTGTTGCCGAGAGTATTTTTTTGTTGTCTATTTGTCTGTCAAAGAATCTGTCATATTTGAGAATCCAAGGGCAGACGCGAAGATATGGATTTTCTTTTACAAATTCCTCTGTGCTTACCCATTTAAATTTTGCACCCAAAAGCTCGGTATAAATGTTTGCAACTTCACCCCATGTCAGGTTTTGCGCCGAAGAAACTGTATACGCTTCGCCTAACGCACTTTCCTTAAACAGCAGGTTTGCAATGAGCTTACCTGAATTTCCGGCCCAGTCAAGCCCTGCGGTTAGGTTGCGCGATACCTCGGGAAGGGTTATGATTTCGTTGTTTTTTGTTCGGTCGATTACCTCTCTTCTGTTTCGGGTGACTATATCAAACCTCTTGTCCGAAAAAGAGATTACAGGACGCACTATTGTCCAGTTTGTTGTTCCGTTTTCCTCGCGAATAAAGTGTTCAGCCTTAGATTTCGATACGGCATATTTTTCGTTTTTTAAGAAATCTTCATCCTTCGAGACGTCAAACAGCTGAGGCGCGGTTTCGGTAATAGGATGTTGAAGGTCGGCATATACCCTATATGATGAGAGAAAAATCAGATGATCGGTTTTCCCTGACAATATTTTATGTATTGGCTTGTATTCGTTAACATCTTCATAAAGAATAAAGTTTACAATACCATCGTAATATTTGTCTTTTAAAAATTCATTAAGAAAATTAATGTTTGCTGTTGCTTTATAATATTTTATCCGGTCGGTATCAGCCTGATTATCTTCAAGACAGATAATGTCAAGACTGTGACCCATTTCGGACAGCTCCTTTGCTGTATAAGTTCCGAGAGTTCCGTTTCCGCCGATTAATAAAATTTTTTTGTTCATACTTATCGTCCTCTTTTTATATAATATTACAGCATCTTAATACTGTTTTATAAAGCTCGTATTCATAGTCATACGAATACGGATTTTCCTTTGTGCCGTTTATTATACTTCCGAATTCGGTCATCATAGATATGTATCTGTCAAAGATTTTACTTGTTGAGTGTATGCCTTCATCGTTCCAGTCCTCACTTGAATACTCGTTTAATTCGGTAATCATTTTAGGGTACAAATACCCTTCCCGCGATAATTCGAGAGGCCTGATTTCTACGGTTTTTTCCGTTCCGGTGACAACAAGCTGACGGCGGTTAAAACCGCCCTTTTCTATATCACAGGTCTTAGCAAACGAGATTCCCTTATCGTATTCAAATATAACGGTAGTGTTGTCTAAGGCTTCTATTCCGTGAAGACCTGTGCTTTTGTTAAAGGTAAAAATGTTTTTCGGCTTGCCTTGAATCTGAAGTATAAGGTCAATCAGATGACAACCTAAAAAGAACATCATTCCGCCCTTAAGATTTTTAAGCCACGCTCTGACTGCATCACTGTGCCTACAGTTCATCTGCGCTTCAACACTAACTATTTCACCGAGTTCTCCGTTTTTTATATCTTGCATAAGCTTAACAACGGCGGGATTGTACCTGTACATATACCCTGTGTGAAATACCGTGCCGTTTTTCTTTACCGTTGATATAAGTTTTTCAAATTCCAAAAGGTCAGCACCGCCGGGCTTTTCCATATGAATATGTTTTTTGTGCTCTGCCGCGAGAAGGGCGTATTTGGTAAGATAAATTTCTTCGGTTTCTACTGTTACCGCGTCTATTGTCGGGTCGTTTAAGATTCCATCAACCGACATTTTACGGTAACCGTCAAATGCCTGCATCTTATCGGGAAATTTCTCACGTTCCCCTTCAGGAAGAGCATAGCCAACCACTTCAAAGGTATCCGAAAGCGATTTTAAGGTGTTAAATATTTCGTTTCCATGGCTGTTTCCGCTTGTTCCGATTTGTGCAATCCTAATCTTTTTCATAATATTCTCCAATCTTATTAAATAGCGTTAAAGGGGTTTGTATAATATTTATTTAGCCTTATTTAGTAGTAAAATTAATTTTCACGTCTATTTAATTATATATGATTGACATTAAAAAGTAAATATAGTATAATACAGTAAAAGGGTAATATTCTACAAAAATGGCGGTGGGCACGATGAATAATACTTTTTGTGAGCATAATTTTTCATTTCATATATTCAGCTTTAATAAATATCATTATACGGATAATCGCGGCGGTGCGGCTATGAATTATATAGGATATATGAATAAGGGCAGGGGTAGGCTTGTCTGTGATTATAACACAATAGAGGTATATGAGAATGAGGGTCTGTTTATTCCAAAAGGGTTGTCGTATCAGTCATTCTGGTACGGTGAGGATGAAGTATCATTTATTTCGTTGGGATACGAAAATATGCCGGTAGATGATGAACAGAATCTTATTCTCCAGAAGCTTCCGAACAGTATAGAAATAAACGAAAAAATCAAGTCTATTCCTACGGGGAGGACGGTAACGGCGAAAACGCTCAGCCTGTTTTATGATATGCTTTCGGATATAATACCAAGTATGGAATATATGCCGAAAAATAAGGAGATGCGCGTGTTATACGACGCAAAAAAATATATTGAAGAAAACACCGGCTGTTCGATTCCGCAGGCGGCGGAGGCGTGTTTTGTAAGCGAATCATATTTATATTATACTTTTAAGAAAAATTTAAAAATAACACCCAATGACTATAGACAGATGGTGTTGTGTGAAAAAGCTGTAAGTCTTTTAAAGACAACGGATAAAAAGATTGACGAAATAGCGGACTGTTTAGATTTCAGCTCAGCGTCGTATCTCAGAAAGGTTTTAAAAAAGCATATCGGTAAGACCCCTCGCGAAATAAGGAAGATTTCGGGGATATAACAGCTCTGCCATTTGGCAGAGCTCAGACTGTCGAAAAAGTTATTTTCAGCAAGATATTGCTTTGAACTGACTGCCCTAAGCCCATAAATCCGCCGCCGCGCCCGTTG
>CADBUP010000109.1 GCA_902797885.1 uncultured Ruminococcus sp. | reverse complement strand
GACCGTTCCGGCGCAATTTCGGATAAGAGCTGTATATGCTCTTTTTCCCATTCCTCAATTTCAGCCGGGGAAAGCGACGCGCCTATTCCGCGGCAGGATTTCATTCTGCCGTTCCAGCTTTCTCGGGCAAAATGCACCTTTAGCGGGTATTCAGAATGATATACCAAATCAAATTTTTCGTTGTATATTTCAGGAATAGAAATCGGCTGTATAGTTGACCCCTTTCCGCTCCAGTCGGGGTTGTATTTTAACACAAGCTTTTCGCTTTCTCCCGCAATTTTATCCTCGAACGGAAGCTATTCCATACATAGCACAAGAAAATGTCCGCCCGGTTTCAGCATATGAAAAAAACTTAGGAATAAGCCGCTTATGGTCGAAGTACCAGAAGCACTGACAGGCGGTGATTACATCAAACGAGTTATCCGGAAAGTTTATGTTTTCGGCAGACGAGGTATAATAATTTATGTCCATACCGGCCGAAAGCTTTTTGGCGTACTCGATTTGTTCATTTGAAATATCGATGCCGGTCCACCCTGCACCGTAACGGTACAGGTTTCTCGGTAATACGCCCGTTCCCGTGCCTATATCAAGTACACTCTGATTTTTTATACATAAGCCTCTCTCGATTATCTTTTCATAAAATTCCGGTGGATAAATGTCGCGGAATTTTGCATAATCCGCCGAGGTCCTTCCCCAATCGAAAGACTTGCCTTTGTCTATATTTTTATTTGATATATTCATAATTCGTTCATAGTATTCGACAAACCTTTTTCCGAATCCTTTTCCCTTTGAATACGGGTCAATCACAAGTGTGTGCAGAACCATAACCTGTTCATCGGGAAGCGCATATTGCCAGTCGGCTTCTCTGTAAGTATCTAACTGTGTCTGATTGATTATAGCGGCTCCGACGATTTTCCCGTCCGATTCCTCCACGAACAAATCGTCCCGGAGAAGAGCCTCTTCGGCTGTTGTTCCTGTCGGATAAATCCCCCGAATCCAGCCGATATAGACCTTTCCGTTTTCCTGTTCGGTATGGATGTGATTGTAAATATCATTAATTACATCAATGTCTGAGCTTAGAGCTTTTCATATTTTAACTTACATTTTAACCTCATGTGTGTTATGCCTGCGGCGTTTTGGAAGCTTCCTTGACGCGGCGGAATTCGGCGGGAATGTCATCATCGCTTAAAGTCTTGTGAATGGCACAGGTTCCTGCGGCCTTTGCCGTTTCATAGTACCAGTGCTTATAATTCAAGGTTTTAAGTGTTTCTTTCATCTGAGCAAGCTGTTTTATAACCTCATCCCTTTGCCTGTCGATAAGTTCAAGCCTTTGCTCTATTGTTGAATCCCCTTCCATACACCAATCCACAAACTTTTTTATTTCTTTGATGTGCATACCGGTCTTTTTTAAACATTCGATTATAGAAAGCCATTCCATATCCGAGTCTTTAAACATTCGTATTCCTCCGCCGCTTCTTTCGACAAAAGGCATGAGACCTTCTTTATCATAATATCTGAGAGTGGATGGGGCAACGCCGAGGCGCTTCGCCATCTCGCCAACCGTATACAACATTTTTAATCAACCCCGTAAAAAAATAAAATTTTTTTGAAAAAACACTTGACTTAAAGTATACTTTAAGTTGTATAATATAAATGAACTTTAAGATTATTCTAACACATATAATGATTACTGTCAATAGGAGGTATTCAAGATGTCAATGAAAAAACAAACTGCAGGAAGGGACAGCTTGGGCGAATTTGCGCCTAAGTTTGCTCAGCTAAATGATGACGTGCTGTTCGGCGAGGTGTGGTCAAGAGAGGATAAGCTTTCGCTTAAACTTCGTTCAATCCTGACAATCAGCGCGCTTGTAAGCAAGGGGATGGTCGACAGCTCGTTTGAGTATCACGCAAGAACAGCGAAGGCAAACGGCGTGACAAAAACCGAAATGGCCGAAATATTGACGCACCTTGCTTTTTATGCAGGCTGGCCTAATGCATGGGCGGCTTTTCGTATAGTAAAGGACGTTTATGCAGAAAATGATAATGTTGCCGAGGTGCACGGCGGATTTTTCGGTATGGGTGAGCGGAACGACGCATATGCGAAATACTTCGTCGGAAGGAGCTACCTGAAGCCTCTGACCGACCCAAAGAAAACCGTGTTTGCGGCAAACGTAACCTTTGAACCGGGATGCAGAAATAATTGGCATATTCATAAGGCAAAGAGCGGCGGCGGTCAGATTCTTTTCTGTGTTGACGGTGAAGGCTGGTATCAGGAGGACGGTAAGGCTCCGCAGGGGCTTAAACCGGGTGATGTGGTTACGATTCCGGCAGGGGTTAAGCATTGGCACGGAGCAAAGGCGGACAGCTGGTTCTCACACATTGCCATAGAATGTCCGGGCGATGAAACCTCGACCGAATGGCTTGAAAAGGTAGACGATAAACAATATCCTACAGAAAATAAATAGAGGAGGAAAACAAAATGAAATTTGATTTTAATTATTATAATCCGACAAAAATTTACTTCGGAAGGACGGCGCTGGATAATCTTTCGGGTGAGCTTTCGGGTTACGGAAAGACGGTCCTTTTGATGTACGGAAAAGGCTCGATTAAAAAGCTCGGCTTATACGATAAGGTAGTCGAAATTTTAAAGAATGCCGGAAAGACGGTGGTTGAGCTTTCTGGGATCAAGTCGAATCCGTCGTATTCTCAGCTTCTCGAAGGGGTGCGACTTGTCAGAGAAAACAATGTTGACCTGATTTTAGCCGTCGGCGGAGGCTCGGTAATAGATTGCGCAAAGGGAATTTCTGTTTCGGCGTATTGCGACGAGGACCCATGGAAGAAGTATTGGGTCGATTTCAAGGATGTGGATAACAGGATTGTTCCCGTCGGCTCGATTTTGACAATGGCGGGCACAGGTTCGGAGATGAACGGCGGTTCGGTTATTACTAATGAGGATGAAAAGCTGAAAAACGGAAGGGTCTTTCCGCCGCAGGTAAATCCGAAATTTTCGATTCTGAACCCCGAGTATACCTTTACTGTTCCCGCATATCAGATGTCAAGCGGCATTTTTGACACAATGTCGCATCTTATGGAACAGTATTTCTCGGGTGATGACGATAATACAACCGATTATATATTAGAGGGCGTTATGCGCTCGCTTATTCATAGTGCAGGGATTGCTGTTAAGGATTCTCAAAATTATGAGGCGAGAAGTAACATTATGTGGTGTGCGACAATCGGACTTAATACCGTTACCGGGCTTTCAAAGGAACAGGACTGGGAGGTTCATATGATAGAACATCAGCTCGGTGCGTATACCGACTGTGCTCATGGCGCGGGGCTTGCCGCTATTTCCGTTCCTTATTATAAGTATATTTATAAGTCAGGAATCGATAAGTTTGTTCGGTTTTCTCAGAATGTATGGGGAATAAATACTGATTCTATGACGCGCGAAGAAGCGGCCGAGGCAGGTATCGAAAAGCTCGGCGAATTTATTAAGGAACTCGGCCTTCCGTCAACTCTGAAAGAACTCGGCGCGACCGAAGATATGCTTCCGCTTATCGCAAGGTCAACGATTCCGGGCGGAGGTTATAAAAAGATGAATTCTGACGATATTTTAAAGGTTTTAAAGGAATCTTACTAAGGAGGAAGATAGTGTGAAAACGCTTATTGTGTATTATTCGTATTCGGGAAACACAAAAAGAATCGCTGAAATGATTCAGAGTAAAATCGGCGGAGATGTGGCGCGAATAGAGACGGTGAATCCGTATGAGGGTGACTATAATTCGGTCGTTGAACAGGGTAAGAAAGAGGTGGACAGCGGCTTTGCGCCCGAAATAAAGCCGATGAATATTAATATGTCCGATTATGATACCATAGTTATAGGAACGCCTGTATGGTGGTACACATACGCACCGGCTGTAAAGACCTTCCTTAACGAAAACGATTTTTCGGGAAAGACGGTCTATTCCTTTGCGACAAACGGCGGCTGGATAGGTCATACGTTTAAAGATATCCAAAATGAGTGCGCCGGCG
>CADBUP010000108.1 GCA_902797885.1 uncultured Ruminococcus sp. | reverse complement strand
TGTAACAAACTGCTGCGTTTGGCTCGTCAATCTCAATGTTAAATTTGCTTCTTGTGTAGCCGAGAGGTTTTTTCAATAACTTCTCGAAAATTTTCTCAAGCGGTAAACAATAAATTTTTTCAAGGATATACCCAAGCAGAATCATCCCGTTGCAAGAGTATATATGTTTTGTTCCCGGACTAAATGCCAAAGGAGTATTAATTATAAATTTCGCAACAGCATTGCAGCCTGAATCCGCGTCCCTTTGAGGAATATCATATCTGACAATGCCCGAGGTATGAGTCAGCAGGTGCTTTATTGTAATGCCTTTCTTATCTTTGGGCACATCTTCAAAAAAGCTGTCAAGTGTATCATCGATTGAGAGTAGTTTTTTGTCTATAGCCATCAAAATCAATGTAGATGTAACCAAAACCTTGCCCATACTTGCTATATCAAAATATGTGTCTGAATTAACATTCTGCGAATGCAAAAACTCGGTTTTGCCGCGGACTGAGACGAAAACTCCGTATGAATCAAAGTCGCGGTTGCTAAGCTTACTTTGTAATAATTTGTTTGTGTTTTCCAAATGCACTTTAATTACCTCCAACTATAATTTATATTATAATTATAGTACTTAGCAGGATTGATTTCAATATGAAGATTTGGATAATTAGCACAAAATGGTTGAGACTATATTGACATAAGTGAACTTAAAATATATAATTAACATATACTCTTGTACAAAGGCGGTGACTTTGAATGAAAACAATTTTAAGCGAATTCGATTGGAGCTCGGTTAAAATAAATGATGTATTTAAGGTGAACAGCGGCCCGGCGGGGACAAAAATAAGAAATGAAGCTCAGACGGAGTTTTATCAATTTGGAGCAAAGCTTTGCGGTGATACAAAGATTTTTTATAACGGAAAAGAAATAGACTTTTACAGCGGAAGCGTTCTTTATATTCCGAAAGAGAGTCGTACTGATATAGACTATCACAAAACGATAATAAACCGTGGCGAAAGTATATGCATTTTCTTTGCTTCGGACATTCCGCTGCCTCCGGAACCTATATTGATAAAGTGCGATAACTGTAAAATCAATGATATGTTTGCAGAGCTTAATGAGGCATTTAACAGAGCGAACAGTAACTTTTTTGATTATATCGGATATTTTTATAATATTCTTTCGGGGCTTAACAAAATTTTGGTTGACAAAGTAACGCTGAAAACCGATGCTATGCCTGAGGTTATAAATTATATGGAAGAGTGTTTAGAAAATTCGTATATAGATTTTAAGTTTATCACGCAGGAACTTAACATAAGCTATGACAGTTTCCGACATAGATTTAAAGAGGTTTATAACATTTCGCCGCTTCAATATTATCACCGCCTTAAAACGAACTATATAAAAACATTGATTCGCGAAAACAGATATTCACTCAGCGAAATTGCACATATGACCGGATTTTCTGAATTTAACTATTTTTCCCGCTTCTTTAAAAAGAATGCAGGAATTACTTTGTCTGACTATAAAAGGCAGATAGGAATATATTAAGTAGTATTATCAGGTTTTAACTTAGTTGATGTCAGCGTTGATGTCAAACGACGAATTTAAGCAAAAGAGGAAGATGTAAAAAACGCTGTAACCGTTATGGTTACAGCGTTTTTGATTGGTACACCTTCAGGGATTCGAACCCTGGACACCCTGATTAAGAGTCAGGTGCTCTAGCCAGCTGAGCTAAAGGTGCATAAATTTAGTTCGCCTTGATGTCTTTCCTGTTGTCTAACTGTCTCGCGAACAAGATATATTATACTACGGAATTTGCCTTTTGTCAAGCTTTTTTTTGAAAAAATTTAAATTTTTTTAAATTTTTTATTTTCTACGGATAAATAAAGGCAACCCAAATAAGGATTGCCTTTAAAATGACGATGTTTATTGTATTTATACGATCAATTTTTAAAATGGTCGGATATTTTTCTTGCTTTTAAACTTAATCTGTCTGTCATTTTTCCGCATATTACGGTGTAGATTTTTATTTAGCGGTCTTTTCTGTCAGAAGAGTTTTACCGGGGTAACCGTTATTACCATCCATAATCGAAAATTCTTCTTCGCCGTTTTCTGAGGTATTGACCATCAGCGGGATGTCAAGCGCATTGTTTATCATTATTCCAACATCGTTTCTTATTGCCGGGGAATCTGTTACCAGAGTAAGCCCATCGGTAACGCCGAATCTTGTTGCAGCCAACATATAACCTATCGGATAGCCGCCGTTGTTATCGGCGAACACGGAGTAGCCTAAGAGGCTCACAACCATTTTTGCTATCTCGGCATTGGTGATATTTGCTTCGGGATTAAAATTTCCGTTCTCGTCACCGTTTACAATTCCGTTTTTCTTTGCATAGCATATATAGCGATACGCCCAATGTGATTCGGGAACATCCTTAAAGCTCTCTGTTATCTCTGAAGAGTCAATGACATCCTGTGTTGTTTTGGCGATGCAAAGCATTTTTGCAGCTTCGGCGCGGGTAATATTGTCATTTAAGCGCATATTTCCGTCCGGGTCACCGTTCATTATCCCGAGACTGCTTAATCTCTCGGCCTGTGCGGAATTCATCTCGGCGGCGCTGACGCAAAGAGCCGACGTCATAACGAATATTGATGCAATAATACAAAATATTTTTTTCATAGGTTTTTCCTTTCTTTGTCCGCATAGATTATTGCCCTGCGGACGGGGCAGATTTTATTTAATAGATGATATAGCTGCCTTCAACAGCCCATTCACCATTTGTTTTACTCTCAATCTCTATATCATAGCTTTTGTCTTTATTAAGTCCGCAGAACGAATAGACGTTATCGTTGTTAGCAAGAACCCCAAAGCTTCCGACTGGTTCATTTGTCGCGGAATCGGAAATGCTTACACCCATAATATTGTCTGAATTCGTTTCAAAGTACACTGAGATATTGCCGTTTTCATCACAGCAGACGTTTCCGTTTTTCTTGGCTTTATTATCCTTATATGAATAACTCCCCACGATGTAGCTTTGCTTCAGGTCGGAGGAAGAAGCGTTCGATTCGAGCTTTCCGTCCTGTTTAAGGACATCGCGAATATATGAAATTCCGTTATCGTTTTTTAAAGATATAAGGTTAAAGCCTCCGGCATCATCAAAGCTTTCGGTTGATTTTATTTTCGGGCTTTTTCTTTGAGTGTTTAAATTTCCTGAATTTCGCGAATTTTCCGAATTTTCTGAATTCCCTGAACTATCCGATGAAGTCGGTTCGGGGGAGCTTTTCTCTGACGCGGATTTTGTCGCGGTTTTTTTGAGCTTTGTCTGAGGCGTTTCGGCGTTCGTGTTTTTCGCGGATGATGAACCGACGGTTTCTTGCGAAATTTTGGGCAAAGACGGCTGAATCTCAGGTTTAATGTTCGGAGCCTCTTCGCTTTTCTGTTCAATCGCCGCGTCACTTCCGTCGGTATCAGAGTTCATCGATATAAGATTTTGGCTTTCCGGTGATTTGTTAGGCTTGAACCTTCCGTTAACGCACGCGGCGCAAAGCAGAATAATAAGCGCAAGTAAGCCTGACATCGCCGACATAGCCGAACAAGTTCGGGGCGGCGTCTTTATAAGAGAAAAACGCCTTTTCAGAAGCCGTTTATCACTACTAAATTGTGCGACGAGAGGTTTCCCTGTGGTGTTTATTTCCGCAAAAGCAAGGATTGTTTTCATATATTCCTTTCGTTCCGCTGCGGAAAGCTTCTTTGTCGCCTCGAAATCACACGAAAGCTCACATTCGGTGTCAATCTGCCTTAAAACTATGTACGAAAACGGATTAAACCAATGTATGACGCTTGCAAGAACCGCCAGCCATTTTATGATAAGGTCGCGGCGTTTTTGATGAATCATCTCATGCATAAAAACATATTTCAGCTTTTCACCGGAGGCGTCAGGCAGGTAAAGAACCGGCCTGAAAAGTCCGACAATAATCGGAGCCGCAATAAACTCACTTTTTAGAACGGGAATGTTAATTTGGCTCTTGTATTCGTTGCATACGGCCGATCTTTTGTGTATCAGTCCGATGAATCGAACATATCCAAACATTCTTATGCCGAAAAACAGTATTGCGCCGCCTAACTGAATTTTGCTTAAAATACCCGCATATCGGTCAAATAACTGAAGTAGGGTCATTTGGTCTTGCGCCGGGGCGCTTACCGCATATACCTCCGGATATCCGCCGTCGGGAATCGACACGGACCGATAACCGATATGCCCGGGAAGTCTCAGCGATACGGGAAGAAGCATAATAATCAGCACAAAAAGCCAAATATAATAATTCCAGCGCGGGCTGAAAATTCGGCGTGTAATTGGCTTAATAATAAGAAGGAATGCCGAGACTGCGGCCGCTGTCAGCGACATAATAAGTATGCTTTTAAATATCTCTGTCATACCGACGCCCCCTTACAAATCAAACATTTCTTTAAGCTCGTTTATGTCATCTTTGGTTAAGGACTTGCTTTTAAAAAGCGAAACCGCCAAATCCCTCACCGAACCGTTATACAGCTTGGAAATCAGATTTTTTGTTTGCTCGGCTGTATAGTCGCTCTTGTCGATAAGCGGAGCATAAAAGTTTACACGGTTTATCTTTTCGGATGAAACGGCTCCCTTTTTCTCCATACGCGTGAGGAGAGTTCCGACTGTTTTATATGCCCAGTTGTGCTCCGGAAGTCTGTCACAAACCTCCTGGATACTGAGCGGTTTATCGGAATCCCATAAAACGCACATAACGTCAAACTCAGCCTCGCTTATGCCTGTTGAATTTCTCAGTTTTATCACCTCCCAAGAATTAGTCTTACATATGTGAGACAATGTTATTATACAATATCTGATGAAATTTGTCAAGAAAAAATAGTCTGCAGCAAAATGAATTTCATTTTGCTGCAGAACCGAAAATTATTCATAGATTAATCGTGCATTGTATTTTTGGACAAGGCTGTCCGCTTTAATCGGCGAGAGAACCATACATGCCGTGGCGAGACAGTCGGCGGTGAGAGCTGAATCGGTTATTATACTTGCGCTTGACATTCCGTTATCGGAGGGATAGCCGCTTAACGGGTCTAAAATGTGATGATAGAGCTTACCGTTCCAATTAAAATAGCGCTGATAGATTCCCGAGGTCACAACAGAGGTTTCCTTGACGCGGATTGTCTGAGAAAGCTCTCCCGAGGCGGAAAACGGTTTTTGAATTCCGACGTTCCAGGTTCCGTCGGGCTGGGAGGGGTTCTTTCCCATAACGCAGATATTTCCGCCGAGGTCGATTATCGCATATTTAATGCCATAACCGCGAAGAACCTCGCGGACGCAGTCCGCGGCATAGCCCTTTGCGGCGCCGCCGAGGTCGATTTTGACATTCGAGTCCGACTTGGTGACGGTTTTGTTTTCGGCATTTAGTGTAAGTTTTAGATAACCGACGCTTGAGAGGGCGGCGGTTATTTGTGCGTCTGTCGGAGGCTCGTGGTCGCCGCCCTGAAAGTTCCATAAATCCTTAACGGGGGCGATGGTGATGTCAAAAGCGCCGTCGGAATCGCGGCTGACCTCAAGCGCGGTTTTGAGAATGTTGAATATATCGTCCGAGACCTCTATTGCCTCGCCCGCGGCGGCTCTATTGATTTTTGAAACCTCTGAAGAGTCAGAATAATAATCTGCCGCGTCAGCGACCTCGGATATTCGGTCAAAAGCCGCGGTAACCGCGGCATCCGGCTTATCTCCGCCGGCATGAATCGTGCAGACCGTATCCATAAGAAGCCGTGTTTCACTATATTCGGGTGATTTAACCCATCCGAATGAACAGCCGCTTAAAACTGCGGTCAGTAATGATATAATTAATATGCAAACAGTTTTTTTCATAAATGAACACAATCCTTGCTTTTCGGGTTTAGCTTAAATTCCTTGTGGTTGAGATAGTCAAGCTCGCCGGAGGGCGCTTTGAAGTTAAATATAATTTTATATGCAATAAGGCTCTGATATGTTTTCTTTCCGTTTGGAACGGCGCCGTATTTAACGTCGCCGACCAGAGGACAGTTAAGGTGAGACATTGCGGCTCGGATTTGGTGAGTTCGCCCGGTGAGAAGCTCGGCTTCGACGACGCAGGGAGAGCCGGGACGAAGAGTTCGATAGAGCGTTTCGCATCTCATAGCATCGCCGTTTGGCTTTGTATCATAAAATAACATTTTTCGTGCCTTTCCGTCACGAACAAGCCATCCGCTGACCTTTCCGCTCTTCGGCACGGGAGTGCGTTCGGTAGTGCAGATATATAGCTTTTTGATTTCGCGGTTTTTTATTTTTTGGTTCATAATGCGAAGCGCCACCGTATTCTTGGCGGCAATAACCAAGCCTGACGTGTTTCTGTCAAGGCGATGGCAAAGCGACGGTATAAACAGCGGAACCGCGTTTAAATTAATCTCACCTTTTATATATAGGTAAGAACGGATTCGGCTTTCGAGAGAATCGCATCCGCCGTCGCCGTCCTGTGAGGGCATCCCCGACGGCTTGTCCGCTATAAGAATATTTTCATCCTCATACACAACCGATATAACAGAGGATGCACTTTTCCACGAATAGTCGGAATCGGCCGGAGCGAAAAATTCATCGTTCATATATATACATACGGTGTCGCCGGCCGAAAGACGGAATGCACCGTCCTCGTGCTTTCCATTTATCCTGACCTTTTTCTTGCGCAAGGCCTTATAGATTCCACCCTGACCGATATTGGGCATAACCATTGACAGAAACCTGTCAAGACGCGTTCCGGATGTTGTTTTATCTATGATAAATTCTTTCATAATCGGTATCCTCGGAAATAATAAGATTAGTTTACTATACAATTATACAATATCACATGAGAATTTTCAATAGAAAAGGCAAAATAAAAATAATCGGTGTGACACCGATTATTTGTGATATTTACCTCCGTCCGAGATATTAAATGCTCGATAGAGCTGTTCTAAAAGAATAACCCGCATTAGCTGATGCGGAAATGTCATCTTTGAAAAGCTCAGTTTAAAGTCGGATTTGGTTTTAAGCTCGTCACAGATCCCCATAGACCCACCGATAATAAAGACAATCTCGCTTTTTCCGCCGGCGGCGGTTTTTTCGAGAAAGTCCGAAAACTCGGTTGAGCTTTGCTGTTTTCCCTCTATGCACAGACTGACAATATAAGCGTTTTTAGGAAGCTTATCAAAAATCCTCGCACCTTCGTTTTTTAAGACCAAATCCCTCTCTCTGCCGCTTGGGCTATCGGGTGTTGGGTCATCCTTTACCTCGATAATATTTAACCTGCAATAACGTTTCAGGCGTTTGGAATATTCGGCGATTGCATCGCTGAAATATTTTTCTTTTATTTTTCCTACAACCATAAGTGTGACCGAAAGCATAAGCACACTCCTTTATGTATTAATCAGATTGAAAAGTAATAACCCACGCCGCGTTTTGTCATAATATACCTCGGCTGTGACGGGTCATCTTCAATCTTCTCGCGAAGGCGGCGGATGGTGACGTCGACCGTACGGACATCGCCGTAATATTCATAATCCCAAACGTATTCAAGAAGACTCTTGCGTGAGAAAATCTTGTTTGGCTGTGATGAAAGGAATTTAATCAGCTCAAACTCGCGGACGGTCAGCTCGATCATTTTATCGTCTTTATAAAGTTCATATCGGTTACAGTCAAGGCGGAATCGACCGATTTCGATAGTATCGACTTCTTCTTCCTGAACGGGTTCAACCTCCATGCGGCGCATGTTTGCCTTAACGCGCGCAAGAAGCTCTCTCATGCTGAACGGTTTGGTTATATAATCGTCCGCACCGATTTCAAGACCGAGAACCTTATCGACCTCGTCTTCTCTTGCGGTGAGCATAAGAATCGGAACAGTCGATGATTCGCGAACTTTCTTACATACGTCAAAGCCGCTCATTTCAGGCAGCATAACGTCAAGCAAGATTAAGTCGGGTCTTTCTGACTGTTCGGCGGGAAGAGCCTTCTCAACCGCCTCAAGACCGTCATATGCTTCGGTAACCGCATAGCCCTCTTTCTGAAGATTTAGTTTTAAAATATCCACAATACTTTTTTCGTCATCTACAATAAGTATCTTTTTGCTCATTTTTGTCCCTCTTTTCATTCCCGAAAAGCAATTTTAGTAAAAAACGTAGTTCAGCGGGTCAACAAATTCACCGTTGATTTTGATTTCAAAGTGAAGATGCGGCCCGGTACTGTTGCCCGTACTTCCGACGAGGGCAATTTTATCACCGCGTCGAACGTTTTCGTCCTTTTCGGCCAGAAGCTTGCTGCAATGTCCATAGGCGGTTTCAACGCCGTTTCCGTGGTCGATTATGATATAGTTGCCATAGCCGCTCATCTGCCCAGAAAAGGTAACGGTTCCGCCTGCCGCCGCAAGAATCTCCGTACCCGAATCAGCCCCGATGTCGATGCCGGTATGCCTCCTGCCGCGGCGGCTTCCGAAAGAAGAGGTAAGAACACCGCAGACAGGCTGCGCAAAGCTGTTCTCGTCTTCATCAACTTCGACAAATTCGTCATTTTGAACTTCGTTTACATTTGCGTTTTCTGTATCGGGCATCTCTACGGTAATCTGTTCGGCGCCGACGGATGCATCAAACCCGCCGCTCGGCGTGCGGTTAAAACCGCTTAAGAACCATACCGCCGCCGCAAGAACAAAAAGCGTCTTCGCCGCAGCCGATATAATGCCCGGAGTTTTTTTTGTTGATTTTTTCCGACTGTAACTTTTGTAATTCATTAAAGAATTCCTCCATATAAATTTAATATTGACAAGCATATATTAAATTTATATTACAGTCTTTATAATTTTAAACTACTTTTTATAAAAAATCAAGTAGTTTATGCAAATTTATCAATTATTTTTAAAATTTTTTTGAGTTTTGCATTTTTTATCATAAAAATAAAAAAAATTCTAAAAACCTATTGACATAGTGGGTAGGTAGTGTTATAATACCATTAACATAGTTGGTAAGTAGGTAAAACGAATCAAAGGGATAAAAATTCACATTATATAAAATTCAATTTATTTTAAAAGGAGAGAATGATAATGTCAAAGAACTATAAGTTTGAAACACTTCAGGTACACGTTGGTCAGGAAGCTCCTGACCCGGCGACAGACGCGAGGGCGGTTCCGATATATGCGACGACATCGTATGTGTTTAAGGATTCGGCTCAGGCGGCGGGACGGTTCGGCCTTACCGAAGGCGGAAACATATATACAAGACTTATGAATCCGACCTCTGATGTGTTTGAAAAACGTGTTGCAGCTTTGGAAGGCGGTGCGGCGGCTCTTGCGACCGCATCGGGTTCGGCGGCTATTACATATGCAATACAAAATATCGCGACTGCGGGGGATCATATCGTTTCGGCATCTAACCTATACGGCGGAACATATAACCTTTTTGCCAATACCTTAAAGGAACAAGGGCTTGACGTTACATTTATCGATGAGTCAGACCCCGAAAACTTTGAAAAGGCAATCAAGCCTAACACAAAGGCTCTGTACGCTGAGACTCTGGGAAATCCGAATTCGGATATTCTGGATATTGAGGCTGTTGCTGAGATTGCACATAAGCACGGAATCCCGCTTATAGTCGATAACACCTTTGCTACGCCGTTCCTTCTCAGACCGATTGAACACGGGGCGGATATAGTTGTACATTCGGCAACAAAGTTTATCGGCGGTCACGGCTCGGTAATGGGCGGCGTGATAGTTGACGGCGGAAAGTTTGACTGGACACAGAACGATAAGTTCCCGGGAATTTCAAAGCCGAATCCATCATATCACGGCGTGGTATTTGCGGAGGCTTGCGGAAATATAGCATATATTATGAAGCTTCGCACAACCCTGATGAGAGACCAAGGCGCAACGATTTCGCCGTTTAACTCGTTCCTTTTGATTCAGGGACTTGAAACTCTGTCGCTTCGTGTTGAACGTCACGTAGAGAATGCGCTTAAGGTTGTTGACTTCCTTAAAAATCATCCTCAGGTTGAAAAGGTTAATCACCCTGTTTTATCGAGCGGACGCCAGAAAGAGCTTTATAACAAATACTTCCCGAACGGTGCGGGTTCGATATTCACATTCGAGATAAAGGGCGGAGCCGAAGAGGCAAAGAAGTTTACTGAGAGTCTTGAATTATTCTCGCTTCTTGCTAACGTGGCGGATGTTAAATCGCTTGTTATTCACCCCGCGTCAACGACTCACTCTCAGCTGTCCGAAGAAGAGCTTCTGAGCGCAGGAATCAAGCCTAACACAATAAGACTTTCGATAGGAACTGAGCATATTGACGATATTATATCGGATCTTGAACACGGATTTGAGGCAATAAAATAAGTTAGTAATTAAAATATTAAGAAAAAGGAGATAATTATTATGTCAAAAGTTTATACATCAGCATCACAACTTATAGGAAAGACCCCGCTTCTTGAACTCACACATATCGAGAAGAAATTCGGCTTAAACGCAAAGGTTATAGCGAAGCTTGAATACTTTAACCCGGCGGGTTCGGTTAAGGACCGTATAGCCAAGGCAATGCTTGACACCGCAAAGGCAGAGGGAAAGCTCAAACCGAATTCGGTTATCATAGAGCCGACCTCGGGCAACACAGGTATAGGCCTTGCCGCTGTTGCGGCGGCGGAGGGATACCGTGTGATTATCGTTATGCCAGAGACAATGTCGGTTGAGCGCCGCCAGCTTATGAAGGCATACGGGGCGGAGCTTGTTTTGTCCGATGGCTCAAAGGGTATGTCGGGAGCCATCGCAAAGGCTAAGGAACTTGCCGCTGAGACACCTGACAGCTTTATCCCGGGTCAGTTTGAGAATCCGGCAAATCCAAAGGCTCACTTTGACACAACCGGCCCCGAAATCTATGAGGACACAGACGGAAAGGTCGATATATTTGTTGCGGGTGTAGGCACAGGCGGAACCATCACCGGCGTAGGCGAATTCTTAAAGTCAAAGAACCCGGATGTTAAGGTTGTTGCCGTTGAGCCTGCTACTTCGGCGGTGCTTTCTACCGGCGTTCCCGGTCCGCATAAGATTCAGGGAATAGGTGCGGGATTTGTTCCGGATACGCTTAATACAAAGATTTATGACGAGATTATCCCGGTAAGCAACGAGGACGCATTCGAGACAGGTAAGCTGATAGGAAAGAGCGAGGGCGTTCTGGTCGGAATCTCATCGGGTGCGGCTGTATATGCGGCTGTTCAGCTTGCTAAACGCCCCGAAAATGCGGGAAAGAATATTGTTGTTCTTCTTCCGGATACCGGTGACAGATATATGTCAACACCGCTTTTCGCTGATTAACAGCGCTCTTATCATACAAATCCTGCGGATAGGAGACTTAATTTATCGCTTTGTCGGAGCAGGACGGCGGAATGGAGATTAAAATGCTGATTTCAACACGCGGAAGGTACGCGATAAGGGTTCTCGTTGACCTTGCGGAAAACGAGGGCGAAGGGTATATTCCGATAAAAAAGATAGCGGCGCGTCAGGGTATCTCGCCCAAGTATCTTGAACAGATTATGGCGCTTCTTTCAAAAAACAATCTGGTAATCGGCATTCACGGAAAGGGCGGCGGCTATAGACTTAAAAGAGAGCCTGAGCAATATACGGTCGGCGAGATACTTCGTATCACCGAAGGTGCGCTTGCGCCCGTTTCGTGCCTTGAACCGAACGCCGCCGCCTGTGAACGCAGAGCCGAATGCCGCACAGTAGGAATGTGGAGCGAGCTCAACGATTTGATAAATAATTTTTTAGACAATAGGAGGATTTCTGACCTTATGCGAAAGGACAGAACCGACAACTATATTATATAGTCTCGGATTTTATCGAGACTGTCAAAGACATAGTCGGCGGCGGAAAGCATTTCGCCGTCGGGTTTTAAAAGGTCATAAATGAGAAACGAGGTCATTCCCGCCGCGCGGATTCCCAGGATTCCGTTGCGGGAATCCTCGACACCGCCGCACCTTTCCGGCGGAACATCTATACGGCGTGCCGCCTCGATGAAAATATCGGGGTTTGGCTTGCCGTTTTTTATTTCATCACCGCCGACAACAGCGGCGAAGTATTTTAAAATATCGGTGCGTTTAAGCATTGAAACAGCCGCATCTCTCGCCGTTGAGGTTGCGACCGCACAGGGAATTCCGGCGGCTCTGCAAGAGTCAAGAAGACCGACCGCACCCTGTTTTAACGGGATTCCGTTATCGTCCCACAGCTTGTGCACACGTTTAAACATCTCACCTCTGAATTCATAAAAGTCAAAGTCTTCTCCGAATCTGTTTTTGTATTTCCAACAGACCTTTTCGCGCGGGAGGCCCATACAGGATAGGGTGAATTCCCGCGGGAGGTCAAGACCGCGCTCGTCTGCGATCTTGTGATAGGTTTCTATATATTGCCGCTCGGTGTCAAAGAGCGTTCCGTCCATATCAAATATCATTCCGTAAAGCTTCATAGTTAAAGTTCTCCTTAATTTTTTCGGGTTAGCCGCCGTTGACTATAGAAAAAAGGCGGCGGGACCGAGATTTCCGCATATATTATATCACATATAAGATGCTTGTGCAATAAAATTTTAGCTTATCCGTTCTATTTTCGGACAAAGTATCATAACAATATTTACATATAGGTCATAGACCTTAAGACACAAGGAAAGGAAGAATGAGGAAGTGAAAAAACAAAGGATTTCGGAAATACTTCCGTATATGCCGGTGAATATAGCCGGGCTTCTTTCAAAAATCGGTTCCGGCGAGTGGTTTGACGTTGAAGAAGTTCGCCTTCGGTGCGGCGCACCGCTGACGGTCGGAATATGGGGAGAGAGTTGTTTTGTCACACCTGCGGGAGGAATAACCAATTATGAAAGTGATGCTTATACGGTTTCATCAGAAGAAGTACAAACGGCGTTCGGACGGGTTTGTGAAAACTCGGTTTATGCCCACCTTGAAGAAATTAGGCAAGGATTTATTACAATCCGCGGCGGACATCGCGTCGGGATTTGCGGAAAAGCTGTCTGCGATGGCAAGGAAATAAAAACCTTCCGCGAAATCAGCTCGCTTAACTTCCGGATAGCACATCAGCTTATCGGCCTTGCCGACGGAATAATCGATAAGATTATAGACGGCGAGAATGTGAAAAGCACGCTTCTCATTGCTCCGCCGCAAATGGGAAAGACAACGCTCCTGCGCGATATTATCCGTCAGGTTTCCGACCGGGGGTTTAAGTGCGGCGTGGCGGATGACCGCGGCGAACTTGCCGCAATGTACCGCGGAGTCCCCTGTAACGATATAGGCGCACAGACCGACGTGATT
>CADBUP010000107.1 GCA_902797885.1 uncultured Ruminococcus sp. | reverse complement strand
ATTATGCCGCCGATTACGGCGCCTATTGCTATGTTGGCAGCAGTCATAAAAATGCCGACGCCCGGATTTCCGATAAAGACCGGCAGTGTGAACATAAACCGTATTCCGAAAGGTATTCCGCAAAGCATTAAAAGATACATATAATTCAAATTCCCATTTGCTATGCAAAGCCCGGCGAACAGGTTATATAAAAGTATGGCGGTTATTATCGGTACTATACTCTTTTTTATAAACCGTATTAAAATATCCGTTCTCGTCATTTTTGAACACTCCTTGTCTGTGCTTCTTTGAGCAGCTTTCTTGCCTGTGTAAACATTACGGTATCAGCGGCGGGAATATCTAAATATATTCGGTCAACGCCGATTTCCTCATTCGGAACATAGGCGGGATTTATTGTCTGATAAATTTTTGTGTATGCCTCTTTTAATGCGGCGTCATAATCTTTTGTGCCATTCTCAACTTCACATATCAAGTCTGACAAAAGAGCTTTTGCGGCTGCTTCCTTTTCCGCATAGTAGTCAGGTCTTAAATAAACATCACGGTAATAAATGAGTGCGTTCCGCGCGACAGCGGCTAAATCAAGATAACCGTAACCGTTTGTGTTTCCGGCAAGCACAGCGTTAAATACTGCGTTATGAGCTTTGCACCAAGCAGGCTGATAACCTAACCCGTTTTGCACCTCGTCAAGAATCGGACTAATCAGATTTTCTGTTATTGCAATGCTTTCAGGTGTTGCGTTTTCCGGCGCACACTCGACCGGGATTTCTGCGGCGTATGCCGACTGTGTAATTGCGGCTAAAATTGCCGATGCTGTTAAAAATATTTTGATTTTCTTCATAAGGCTGTACCTCCTAAACCTTTTTAGTTATATTTATTGTATCACAATACTTTTGCCGCGCCCAGCCCTATAAGGCTACATTTGCGCTACAATTTATTTTTCGATTTCGGGATTGCGTTCTCTCGGACGGTTAAGAAGCGTATCAACATTTGAACGGATAATCTCGATTTCGGCGGATTTTGTTTTCAGCTTTTTGTATTCCTCATACAGTTTTGCTTTCCGTTCCGACAGATCCCCGTTGTCCTTTATAAGGGTTTCAAGCGGCGGCGGATTTTTGCCTTTCAGATTTCTTTCGGCAGCCTCATATAAAATCAGCTCTCTTTGGAATTTCCGTGTAAAGCCTTCTTTGTTTTTTACCTTTTGCAGTTTCAGATATATAGGTCGGTACTGCCGATATATTTCAAGTTGTTTTATCAGTATCGCATTTTCGCCGATAGTTTTCTCAACCGCCTTTATCTTTTGTGATGCATCGTCAAAATCGGAATGTATTTTATTTACGGCAGACTCTAAATCCTCATAGGTAGTCAGATTATTTTCGGTCAGAAAATTCAAAGTTTTTGCCGCCTGCTTTAAGTTATATATTTTGCTCCAATGCTCATAGCCTTTGCTTTCCTGTGCTTTGATACAATTCTGAATGTCGATAATAAGGTTGATACGGCGGCTTTCTTTTTTCGGTCGGTGTATAGCGTTCCTTGCAATGCGTTCTTTTATGGAATCCTCTGTATAATAACCGCCCAGAGTTTTGCCCCGTATAAACCGTTCACGCCCTGCTGCTCGGAATGAGATATGTTTACCTTGCTTTACTTCATATCCGGCGATTTCCATACGCAGCAGAAAATCGGAATAGTCGAGCGACTTTCGGACAGCTTTGTCAATATCCGCTTTAAGCTGTGCCTTATAGCTTGTACCTTGTTTTGCCGCCGTATATTCGATATAGCTTTTGCCTTTATTCTCGTTTTGCGGAATAACCGACAGCCCGTATTCCTCACAAAGACGGTCGCTTATTTTGCGTGTATCGTAATACCATTTTTTATTGATATGACTGTGCCTGTAATCAACAAAATTCACATCATTAAAAATGATATGGTTATGAATGTGCCCCCGGTCAATGTGCGTGCTTAAAATGTATTCGTACTTGCCGCCCAGAATTTCATCAGCTAATTTCTTTCCGATTTTGTGAGCCTGTTCCGGCGTTGTTTCGCCCGGCTCAAAGGCTTGTATAAAGTGTCTTGCAAGATGACTCTCTTTGCCGTTGTCCTTTGCCTTTTTCCTCGTCCATTCAAACTCAATATCGGCAGTTTCAGGCGTGCAGCCGTAAGAGTCGATAAGCAGCGTTCCGTCTGTCTTTTCGGGATTGCAGATATACTGAATTGCTTTTTTCAGCGTAGAGTTGATAGGAGTGTTCTTTGTAACCGCCATATATTCTGTATATCCTCTTTCAATTCCTCAATATCAGTCATATATATGCTGCTTGTGGAATTAACACGCTTTGCAATTTGATTTATATTTCTGCCGATCCGCTGCAATTCCTTATTCATAGCCTGAATGTCTTTTGTGTCGGTGTATATGATATATCCGTCAATCGCCATTTTACGCAGATATGCCCCGATTTGATTTGTCGGCACAAGCGACATTTTATGTTCGATCAGATTTCGTTCCTCGTCTGTTACCGGGCAGCGAAGCACCATTTTTCTTTTTCGGTTTGCCATAAAAAATCCTCCGTGTATTTATATAAGGGTTTGGGAATATCCCAAAAATATTTTTACGGCAATTTCAAAGAAATGACCGCCGTAAAAATCGTGAGTGTGGCTACACTCGCTTTGCTTGCTATTCTCTTAAAACGCAAGTTTTTCCCTCTATTATTACTACAATTCAAACACTAAAAAAGTCCAAAAAACACAATAAAAAAGCGAAGGTTTATTTTCCCTCGCTTTTTCAAACTATTCTGTCGGTATTTTTATTGTTACAACACAACCGTTATTGTTCTGTATTTTCAGCGTACCGCCGTGTGCCTTAACAATTTTTCTTGTCATAGACAGACCTAAACCGTGTTGGCCATGCAATATTTCATCAGAATTTTGAATAACCGCATTATCAAATCCGCTGCCGTCGTCTTTAATTTCTATAAAAACATTTTTGTCCTTTACATATTCGGAAATGCTTATTGCACAACCGTCTTTGTTATGAACAATGCTGTTATTTATGATGTTGAAAAATGCTCTGCCGAGTAAATTTTCATCACCCAAAACGATAGCATTTTCCGCACCCAGTTCAACATCTATCGAATATTTATCGCCGATATTGTTATATATGTCGCAGACAATTTCACGAATTAACGGGCATACGGATATTTGATGTTTCTTTGAGGGCTGCATATCATATTCCAAAGATGAAATCAAATTCAAATCCTCTATCAGTTTTTTTATTTTTATGCTCTGTTTTTTTGCCGCCGTTGCTTTCTTTCTGCTGTTTTCCGTGAGCTCAGGTGAATTTTCAAGTTCTTCGGCATTGCCCATTATGATTGCAAGCGGAGTCCGTATATCGTGTGAAATGCCTGCAATCCAATTTATGCGTGCTTTATCTCTTTCGGAAAGTATCGCATTTTTACGAAGCATTGATTTTGAGGTTTCGTTAATGTTTCGCCGAACATCACGAAATATTCCTTTTTCGGGCAAATTTACAGTTTTCTCACTTCGCAAATCGTTTATTGCGGAAGTTACTGTTTTTAAGTTGCCGTAAAGTTTTCTCCCGAAAATCAAGCTCAATAAAAGCGCTATTACAAGATTTATTAAAAGTATTATAACAATTCTTTCGGGCAATGTGTCAAACCATTTCATTGAATATATAAGCTCATATTTTCCGACCGCATTTTTAGGTATACCGAGAATTAAAAGTCCGCAGTTTTCAGTGCGGACAAAAACAGGGTAATCGCACAAAAACCAATGCGTGAGTTTTGCAATGTCTCGTATAGAATAATGCGTTGGAATATCATCAGGCTTATTTTGAGACCAGACAATGTTTCCGTCGTCGTTTAAGAGAATGCACCAGTATTCACTCGGAATATTTGTGTTTGCAAGAGTATATCCCGTGTCTGTTTTTTCTAAATTTAGCGAAATATCTTCCAAAACAGATGTTGGCGAATGCTTCGGAGTTATTATACCTGTGTCAGTAATCAGTATTCCAATACCCAAAGCGTTCATAACAAGGAGCATTGTCGCAATTATAGCCGACACAAATGAAAAGCTTAAAAATATTTTTATTGTAGTTTTATTCATTTTCAGACACCCACTTATAACCAAGTCCTTTTACCGTAACAATATGACGGGGAGCAGACGGACTTTTCTCAATTTTTTCACGCAGCCTGCGAATGTGTACCATTAGCGTGTTTTCGTGTCCGTAGTAGTCCTCGCCCCACGCCGTAAGACACAGGGCATCATTTGTAACGATTTTGTTTTTGTTTTCCCATAATTTTTTAATGATAATAAATTCTTTCGGTGTCAGCGGAATTTCTTTTTCGTTATGTATTACGGCAGCTTTTTCAAAGTCAATGTATTTATCATCAACATAAAACCCTGTTTCTTTATGCACGATTGTGTATGTTCGGCGAAGCAATGCCTTTACTCGCAAGATTAGTTCAGAGAGCAAAAAGGGTTTTACAATATAATCGTCTGCACCTAAATCAAATCCGCGTACTTTATCATCAGCCTCACCCCTTGCTGTCAAAAATATTACGGGAGCATTTGAGCTTTCACGCAAAGTTTTATATAACATAAATCCGTTCCCGTCGGGTAAATTAACGTCAAGTAAAAAGAGCGCCACAGGTTGGGATTTAGCAAAAGACACAGCTTGTGCGCAAGTTGCCGCAGTATGAACATTCCAAAAACCAGCGTCAAACAGTGCATTTTGCACCATTTGCAAAAGTTCCGGCTCGTCATCAACAACAAGTATTTTTTTATTCAATATTTCTTTCATAATAAATCACCATAATAATTATACCACTTATCCGGCAATTATTAAATACTTTAACGCTACATTTTCGCTACAAATGCAAAATTTAAGGTTGCGTTAAGGTTGATTTAAGTTTGGCGAAAGGTACGCGTATTATTATCAAAATATCTTAAAAGAAATGAGGTCAAACAATATGAAAGAAATTGTAAAAACAACTAATCTGACTAAAAGATACGGTGATATATGCTGTGTAAATAATCTTGATATGTCAGTGAAAGAGGGAAAAATTTATGGATTTTTAGGGCCTAACGGAGCGGGCAAATCCACAACTCTTAAAATGCTTTTAGGACTTGTTCACCCGACGGCGGGGGAAATAGATATGTTCGGTCAGAGATTTACTGAAAAAAACCGGATTTCAACTTTGAAGAATATAGGCTCCTTAATAGAATCACCGTCGTATTACGGACATCTTACGGCAAAGGAAAACTTAAAAATATATACGACTATTCTCGATTTGCCGGATAGCAATATTGATGAAGTTCTTAAAATTGTCCGTCTTGACAGACAGGGAAATAAAAAAACTTCTCAATTCTCTCTTGGTATGAAACAAAGACTCGGTCTTGCTTCCGCACTTCTTGCTTTCCCAAAGCTGCTCATTCTTGATGAGCCGACAAACGGACTTGATCCGTCGGGAATACAAGAAATGAGAGAGCTTGTAAAATCACTCCCGAAAAAATACGGAATGACTGTAATTGTATCAAGCCACTTGCTTTCTGAAATAGATCAGCTGGCAGATGACATTGGGATTATAGCAAACGGGAAAATGCGTTATCAGGGAGCACTATCTAATTTACACGAAACAGATAAAAATAAGTCTCTTGAACAAATTTTCTTGGATTTGACCGGAAAGGATATGAGCTTATGATAAAACTAATTAAATGCGAGTATATGAAAACAAAACGAAAGCATATATTTCTTACTGCCTTTGCATTACTTGTTTTAATGGGAATGTGGGCATTTTACGGTACATCTTCAAAAGATATGAGCGATTTTATCAGGCAAAACGGATATACAATGTTTTTATATCAATTTCCTCTTGTAAATGCTATATTTTTTCCGCTGTTGTGTACGGTTATTGCTTCAAGACTTTGTGATATTGAACATAAGGGCGGTAATTTCAAATTGTTATGTACTATGGTGGATAAAGGAAAAATCTTTGATGTAAAATTGATTTATGGATTAACTATTGTTATTTCCGGCGTTATTCTGTTTTGGGTATTGACAATAGTGTACGGAAAAATTGTAGGTTTCACAGAAGCATTTCCGATAAATAATTATTTGCTTTATCTCTTGTTTACTATTATTCCGACTGCCTCAATTTACATTTTTCAGCACTCGCTGTCTATGATTTTTAAGAATCAGGCTATTCCGTTTTTCGTTGGGGTAATCGGTGAGTTTACCGGACTGTTTTCTATGTTTTTGCCACAATTTCCGTTTTTGCGAAAAAGCATATTATGGGGGTATTACGGGGCTTTGCAATTTGTCGGACTTTTTGGCTGGGATAAACAGACACGATTTGACAATGCGTATTTCGGTGTAATGACTATTGATTGGCCGGCATTTGCTTTGCTTGTCTGTTTGCTTATACTGATTTATATAGTAGGCAAATATATTTTTAGTAAAAAGGAGTTTTGAAGATGTTATATAAACTAATAAAAGCAGAAAGATTAAAATTAAAGCGATCACCGCTTTGGCTGGCATTTATATTTATGCCGATTATACCGGCACTACTCGGAACATTAAACTATAAAGCAAATATTGAAGTATTACAAAGTGAATGGTTTAGCCTTTGGACACAGCACACACTGTTTACCTGTTATTTCTTTTTACCGATAATGATAGGTATATATTCGTCATACATAATGCGGCAGGAAGAAAATAACCGTAATTGGAATAAGGTTTTATCTATGCCTGTTTCAAAAAATCTTGTATTTATTGCAAAACTCATACAAGTAGTATTTATGATATTTTTAAGTGAAATATGGATATGCACATTGTTTGTCATATCCGGCAAAGTTATAGGTCTGACTTCTGCTATTCCGTGTGATAAGTTGATTACTTGGTGTCTTTTTGGAACGCTCGGAGGCTCGGTTATGGCAAGTTTACAGCTTATGATTTCGCTTTTCATTAAGAGCTTTGCGCTTCCTGTCGGAATTTCACTCGGAGGAGGACTGTCCGGAATGGTGTTTCTTGCAAAGCATTTAGGGCATATCTGGCCTTACTCACTTATGGCATACGGAATGAACTCAAACGCACCGCAGGAATTGATTAAATCGGGATATATGTCTTTCGTTATTATTTGTATAGTGTATATAGCAATATTTATGATTACAAGCAGCACTATTTTGAGTAAAAGAGATATTTGATAAAAATGTGGGTAAAACAAAAACGGAGGTCATTATTCCTCCGTTTCTGTCCTCGTTTCTATAATTCCTCGTGCTGTGGCTTCGATAATAGGTAAATCTTTTTCAGAAATACTGTCAAGCAGTCCGTCGATTTGACGACGGAGTGTTGTTCGCTTTGGTACATCATCAAAGAAAAATTGATCTACCGATACATTAAGTAATGTTACAAGTTCATAAAGAACTTGCAAGCTCGGATGCTGCCCGTCATTTTCGATTGAAACAATGTATCGTGGTGCAAGATTTAACGCCTGACCTAACTGT
>CADBUP010000106.1 GCA_902797885.1 uncultured Ruminococcus sp. | reverse complement strand
CGCCGCGGTAGGCATGGCGGAATCCGGGGACGGCGTTTTAATAAAAATGAAATTTTTCGTTTATCGGAGTTTATCGACACGCTCAAAGGTGCGGCGCTCCGCCGCGCCTTTTTAAAACAAGAAAGGCAAAAATCAAAATAATTTTTTATTTTAGTCCGGCGTGGCGGCTGTATGGGCATAGGGCGATTATCCAATAAATTTATTTTGATTTTAAACAAATTCAATATACTTTAGGAGATATGACATATGAATAAACTATCAAAAACTCTGTCTGTATTTATTTCGGTAATAATGATGATTTTAAGCTTTGGGTCTGTAGCGGTTTTTGCGGAAAATGAAGTTCCGGTAACTGTATGCATAGATACATCGGCTAATGTAAGAGCGGGCGAGTCATTTAAAGTTGACGCACAATTGGATTTTAATAATGAGGATATTTCAGCGGCGGAGGGGATATGTGTATTTAGGTTCGGATTAAAATATAATTCCGAATACCTTGAAATGCTTGACCCGAATACTATGCTGCCAATAACTTTGGATGAAAACAAGGAACCGGTTAATGGAAATATATATAACTGTGGAGAGATAGTATCTGAATCATCTCTGGATGTAAATATGGAGAATGAAAATACGTTTGTTCTTTTATATGGAGGAAGAAAAGCGGAAAGTGATATATTTAATTCCGGGACCGTTGCTGAATTTGCATTTAGGGTTAAGCCTGACGTGAAAATAGACCGGGTGGCAGGAGTCGGGTTTGAAATCATTAATCCTGAAATTTATGTAAATAATAAAGACTATAAAGTAGACGCACAGAAAAAAGACTGCTACATAAAAATTGAACCCGCGTTTAGTATAACGGATATAGGAAATTACTGGATAGGAAAAAGGCTGTGTGTTATCGGAAGGTTTTCGTATGCACCATCTGATGATGAAGTTCTAAATATAAAAATAGCTCCGGCTGATAATACGGAGAACATAATTGACGAAAAATCGGCTAATATTATGGGAAAAGCTTATGAAGCGGAATTTGATTTAACAAAGGATAAGTATACATCGGGAAGGTATATGCTTATTATGACTTTTGAAAATTCAACCTTAAATAAGGAGTTTGACATTTTTTCTGAAACTTCCGATTCGGTTACGCCGGCAGATCCGACTGATTCGGATGATGGAAAAAAGGAGGATGACCCAAAAGATAATGACAATAATACCGGCGGCGGAACGAATACCGGCGGCAACAAGAATAACGGAACAAGAAACACGGGAAGCACAACAACTTCAACAAAGCCGTCAGCCTCAACCGATTCCGGGAATAAGCCGCAGACAGCGGTTAAATATCCTTCGGATTTAAGCGGACATTGGGCAGAGACGAATGTCAAATATGTATATGATAAGGCACTTATGAACGGTTACAGCGACGGCACATTCAAGCCGGATGCAAGCATCACCAGAGCGGAGTTTTCGGCGGTAATGGCGAGGTTCTTAAAACTTAGCGGAAAGGACTCGGCGGCGGAGAAGTTCGGCGATGTAAAAGGACACTGGGCAATAGGCTATATCGGAGCTCTGGCTGATAAGGGAATCGTCGGCGGCGTGACCGAAAATTCTTTCGCGCCCGATGATAACATCACTCGTGAACAGATGGCGGCTATTTTAAGCCGTGCTTTTGACCTGAAAGAAACAAGTTCAGAGCTTTTCGCCGACAACGATGAGATTTCGGACTGGGCGCATGACTATGTATATGCTTGCCGAAAGGCGGGATATATGACCGGTGACGCGGCAAATAAATTCTCTCCGCTAAACAATGCTTCGCGCGCCGAAGTCGCGACAGTTATATACAGATTACATTCGGCTAAATAAAGATTAATTTTTCAGCCCCCGCATTTATTGATGCGGGGGCTGAGCGTGTCGAAAAAATCTGATAAAATCAAAATAATTTTTCGCGAAATAGAGTTTGTTTTTTTTATTACATACAAATATGCGAAATCTCTGACATCATATGCCTTGCCATACGCTTTGCACGGCGAAGCGTACGCTTGTCAAGCATTGACATTCCCACGCCGATAACCGTTCCGGCAAAGAGACCCGTTGAAAATTTTCCCATAGATTTTATCCTCCTATCAACTTTAATAATGTATCTACATCAATAGTATTTGTAAAAGCGTTATAAAAATTCTTTTTTTTTCGTAACAATTATTTACATAAAAAATTCAAAAAAACCTTGACGGATACAGATTTTTGTTGTATCATTTTATATATTAGTCTTTTTATACATAAAAATGGACAGTTTTCTAAATTTAATCAAAATGAAAAGCCTATTTAATATAACTAAATATTGAAATATAACCAAATATTGAAATTCAGTATATTGAAATTCAGTTTTTCGAAAGGAAGTTAAAAATGGCAAAGGTTGTACCTTTTAAAGGATTTAGATATAATACCGAGAAGTTCAACAATCTTGATTCTGTTACTGCGCCGCCCTATGATATAATATCGGCGGACGGTCAGCAAGAGCTTTACAATAAGGACGAATATAATATAGTCAGAATAGATGACGGTATGGAATTCGATAGCGATACGGATGATAATAACCGCTATACAAGAAGCGGCGACTATTTGAATAAATGGATAAACGAACAGGTATTGGTCAGAGAGGATGAATCCGCATTCTATATTTATGAGCAGATTTTTTCGCTTAACGACGGGAAACCCGCACATTCACTCAAAGGGATAATTTCGCTTGTTCAGTTGGCTGAGTTTTCAGAAAACGTAATTCTTCCGCATGAGGAGACGATTTCTAAGGCGAAGGACGACAGGCTTAGGCTTATGTATGCCACGGGCGCGAACACAAGCCCAATATATTCGTTGTACCTTGATGAAGAAGAGACGATTGCGCGTTTGATTGAGGCGAACAGCGAGGATGAGCCGGATGTTACATTCACCACATCAGAGGAAGTCAAACAGAATATCTGGGTTATAAAAGATAAAACTGTTCTTGACAGAATCACTACGCTTTTCGCTAACAAGCGGATTTATATCGCGGACGGTCACCATAGATATGAAACCGCATTGAATTACAGGCGCGAAAGGCACGCGGCGGACGGAAGCGAGATTGGAACAAAGGATTATGACTATGTTATGATGATGCTTGTTTCGGCGTCAAGCAGCGGCTTGTTCGTTTTCCCGACGCACAGACTGATAAAAAATATTGACAGATTTGATGAAACTATGCTGGTTGGATTCCTGACCGAGGATTTTTCGGCGGCAAAGATTTACTTTACCGAGGGAGATTATGCCAGCATAATAACGGATAAATTGGCGGAGGCTTTAGATGATAAGCTTTTTGCTCTGTATACCGGCGGAAATTATTATTATCTTTTGAGGCTTAAGAACCTTGCCGCGGCTGACGCGGCAGAGCCGGATAAATCCGAGGCATACAGACGTTTGGATGTAACGGTTCTTCATAAGCTGATTCTTGAAAAGTATTTGGGAATCGACGAAGAAAATATGAAGAATCAGAAAAACCTTGTATATATGCGAGATGCGGCGGACGCCGTAAAGGCGGTTCAAAGCGGAGAATTTCAATGCGCTTTTCTGATTAACCCGACTAAGATTTCGGAAATTCGTGATGTTGCATCCGCAAACGAAAAAATGCCCCAGAAGTCTACATACTTCTGGCCTAAGCTTGTTACGGGACTTGTTATAAACAAGTTTGAGGACTGATTAATATGCGGCGCTTGAACTTGTGCCGCAGAACGAGGTCGGTTCATAGATATGCACTAAGAAAGGACATGATTACAGATGAAGATAGCAATTATGGGATTTGGTGTTGTCGGCGGCGGTGTAGGCGAAATTATCTCTACAACGCAGGCTTCGCTCAGGAAACGCTGTGGTGAGGAAATTGAGATTGCAAAAATTCTGGATTTAAGGGACTTCCCCGACAGCAAGTTTAAATGCTTTACAAAAGACTTTAATGACATCTTAAATGACCCGGAAATCGGTCTTGTTGTTGAGGTTATGGGTGGAACAAAACCCGCGTATGAGTTTACAAAACAGCTTCTTCTTGCCGGAAAGCACGTTGTAACTTCTAATAAAGAGCTTGTTGCAAAGCATGGCACAGAGCTTCTTAAAATTGCCAAGGACAAGAATATAAATTACCTCTTTGAGGCGAGCGTCGGCGGGGGTATTCCGATTATTCGCCCGCTGTATTCAAGTCTGGTTTCAAACGAGCTGACCGACATTATAGGCATCTTAAATGGAACAACAAACTATATCCTGACTCAGATGATAAAGAACGGCGCTACCTTTGAGGCGGCGCTTAAAGGCGCACAGGAGAACGGCTATGCCGAAAAAGACCCTACTGCTGATGTTGAGGGATATGATACTTGCCGAAAGATTGCGATTTTGGCATCTCTTGCTTTTGGAAAGGCGGTCGACAGTGAGAAAATCGAGACTGAGGGCATCACGAAGATTACCCTCGAAGATGTTGAGTATGCGGCCGAGTTCGGCGGAGTAATTAAGCTTGTCGGAATGACAGACCGCGCCGAAAACGGTGTATACGCGAGGGTCTGCCCCGTTATTCTGAAAAAGGACCATCCGCTTGCCGGCATCGATGATGTGTTTAACGGAATATTGGTAAGAGGCGAGGGCTTAGGCGATGTTATGTTCTATGGCAGGGGCGCCGGCTCGCTTCCGACTGCAAGTGCGGTCGTATCGGACGTAATCGATATTGTTAAACACAAGCATAAGCATATCGAACTCGGCTGGACAGAAGGCGAGGAAGGATATCTCAGAGATGCAAACGAACAGTCGTTCAGATTCTATGTTCGGCTTTCGGGCAAGAAGAGCGCAGATTTCTGCCGCGAGGGATTTAATGTTATCACCCTTGACGGTGAGAAATATGCAAACGAGTTTGCTATCTTTACACCCGAGATGACGGGATACGAATTTGAAGAATTTAAAAAGGCTGAGCTTTCGGGGTGCGATATTCTCGGAAGCATAAGGCTGGTGACTGAATGATGATTAAGGTAAAGGTTCCCGCAACCAGCGCGAATATGGGTGCGGGGTTTGACAGTCTTGGTATTGCTCTGGGACTTTATAATTATGTGTATGCGGAAGAGGCGGGCAACGGGCTGAACATCGAGATTCTTGACGATTCGGCACAGTATCTTGCCACCGATGAGAGAAACCTCGTTTATCGCTCTATGATGGCGGTGTTTGACAAGGTTTCGTATAAGCCAAAGGGCATACACTTAAAACTTGAAAATAACATAATGATAACGCGCGGCCTCGGAAGCAGCAGCGCGGGCATCGTCAGCGGCCTTCTCGCCGCGAATAAGCTTTGCGGAGCAAGGCTTTCAAAAAATGAGCTTTTGAATATTGCAACAGAAATAGAGGGACATCCCGATAATGTTGCCCCTGCGATACTCGGCGGAATGACTGTAACGGCGCGGTATAAGGATAGGGTGTTCTTTGATAAGAATGATATTCCGTCTGATTTGAGATTTGCGGCATTTGTTCCGGATTTTTACCTTGCGACAAAGCTCTCGCGAAGCATATTGCCTAAAAATATTGCTATGACTGACGCGGTGTTTAATTTAAGCCGAAGCGCCTTGCTTGTTTCAAGCATAATGTCGGGCAAGTATGAGAATCTTCGCGCCGCTGTCGATGACAGACTTCATCAGCGGTACAGAAAGAAGCTTGTTCCGCATATCGACAGCCTGTTTAAAAAGGCATACGGCGCAGGTGCGCTCGGCGTTTATTTAAGCGGAGCGGGACCGACTGTTGTTGCGATTATAAACAGAGATAATGAGAGGTTTGAAGAGAAACTTCAAAAATATATAGATTCTGATATGAGCAACTGGCGGCTTTATATGCTGGAGGCCGATAATATCGGTGCGGTTGCTTATGACTGTAAAACGGAGGGATAGAAAGTGGCACTTATAGTACAAAAATTCGGCGGAAGCTCGGTTGCCAACGCCGAAAGAGTGAATAATGTTGCAAGCCGAGTGGTTGAAACCGCAAGGGCGGGCAATAGTGTGGTTGTTGTCGTTTCGGCTCAGGGAGATACGACGGATGACTTGATTGAAAAGGCGGCCGAAATTAACCCCGGCGCGTCAAAACGCGAAATGGATATGCTTCTGTCAAGCGGCGAGCAGATTTCGATTGCACTTCTGGCAATGGCAATCGAGAAGCTCAGCCATCCGGTGATTTCGCTTACCGGCTGGCAGGCAGGGTTTAATACCAACGCCGTATATGGTAATGCGCGAATAGGCAGGATCGATACCGAGAGAGTTCAATCTGAGCTTGACCGCGGTAATATCGTTGTTGTTGCCGGTTTTCAGGGGATTAATAAATACGATGATATAACTACCCTCGGCAGAGGAGGAAGCGATACTTCGGCCGTTGCGCTTGCGGCGGCGCTTAATGCGGATAAATGCGAGATTTACACCGATGTTGACGGTGTGTATACCGCTGACCCGAGAATTGTTCCGAATGCGAGAAAACTTGCTGAAATCACTTATGACGAGATGCTTGAACTGGCAAGTCTCGGCGCAAACGTGCTGCATAACCGTTCGGTTGAAATGGCAAAGAAATACAATGTTAAGCTTGAGGTTAAATCAAGCTTTGAAAAAGTTGAAGGAACCGTTGTTAAGGAGGCTACTAACGTGGAAAAAATGTTAATCAGAGGTGTTACCAGAGACAATGATGTTGCTAGAATCGCTGTTATCGGCGTTGACAACATCCCGGGAATCGCGTTCAGAATCTTCTCGGCTTTGGCGAAGGAAGATATAAATGTCGATATGATTCTTCAGTCAGTCGGCAGAAACGGGAAAAAGGATATTGCATTCACCGTTACTAAGAACAATATAGATAAAACTCTTGCGGTTATTGATGACCTCAAGGGCGTGCTTAACTATGAAAGCGTAAACAGCCGCGATGACCTCAGCAAGGTTTCTATCGTTGGTGCGGGTATGGTAACAAACCCGGGCGTTGCCGCAAAGATGTTCGAGGCGCTTTTTGCCGCAGACATCAATATTCATATGATTGCGACATCGGAGATTAAGGTTTCGGTTCTTATAAAGGCCGCAAAAGCAGAACGTGCGGTACAGGTTATTCACGATAAGTTTAATATCTAAAATTAATGCGGGTCATACGACCCGCATTTTAACTAAAAATATGCAAAGGAGTATAGAATAATGATTAAAATTGCAATTGCCGGCTATGGTAACCTTGGCAGGGGTGTTGAATGTGCAATAGCACAGAACCCCGATACAGAGCTTTACGGAGTATTCACAAGACGTAATCCTTCTGACGTAAAGACTTTAAAGGAAGATACAAAGGTTTTCAGCCTTAATGATATAGAGAATCACAAAGAGAATATCGATGTGGTTATTCTTTGCGGCGGAAGCGCGACTGACCTTCCGGTTCAGACGCCGAAGCTTGCTGAAAGTTTTAATGTAATCGATAGCTTTGATACCCATGCGAACATCCCCAAACATTTTAAAAACGTTGACGCGGCGGCAAGAAAAGCCGGTAAGGTTGCGATGATTTCGGTTGGCTGGGATCCGGGCCTGTTCTCGCTCAACAGACTTTATGCACAGGCTATCCTTCCCGATGGAAAGGATTATACATTTTGGGGCAAGGGCGTGAGCCAGGGCCATTCGGATGCGATAAGAAGAATCGACGGTGTGCTTGACGCCCGTCAGTACACAATCCCGGTCGAGGCGGCGCTTGAAGCGGTCAGAAGCGGCAAGAATCCGGAACTCACCACAAGAGAAAAGCACACAAGAGAATGTTTTGTAGTAGCGGAAGAAGGTGCGGATAAGGCGAGAATTGAAAATGAGATTAAAACTATGCCGAACTACTTTGCGGATTATGATACAACGGTTCACTTTATCTCGGCGGAGGAGATGGAGCGTGACCACAGCGGAATTCCGCATGGCGGATTTGTTATCCGCTGCGGCAACACCGGATTGAACAACGAAAAGACGCATATTATCGAGTATAGCTTAAAGCTGGATTCCAATCCTGAGTTTACTTCATCTGTTCTTGTTGCATATGCCCGTGCGGCTTACAGAATGAACAAGGAGGGGATAAGCGGTTGTAAGACGGTGTTTGACGTTGCCCCTGCTTATCTTTCGCCGATGTCGGCAGAGGAGCTCAGAGCGAACGTTCTGTAATATTTCTTGAAAAATCTGCTGCGGCAAGTGCGGACGGGCTTGCCGCGGCTTTAATTTTGGGGTGATATTGTGATAGGAACAATAACCGGGTTTGATTTAAAAATACTGGATTTTATAGCTGAAAATATACGAAATCCGTTTCTTGACAAGATTATGCCGGCTGTTACAAGTCTTGGTTCGGCGGGGATTGTGTGGATAGTGATAGGAATAGTCATGCTTTTTTTTAAACGGTATCGGAGGGCCGGCGTTTCTGTGCTTGTGTCACTATTGTTTTCACTTTTGATATGTAATATGGTTATTAAGCCGCTTGTGGCGCGGATACGCCCGTTTGATATTAACACGGCGGTTACGCTTATTATAACGAAGCCGACGGATTATTCATTCCCGTCGGGGCATACCTCCGCGGCGTTTGCGGCAACGGTTGCTGTCCTGCTCGGCAGGCATAAGAGAGTTGGAACGATGATGCTTGTTCTTGCTTTGGTGCTTGCTTTTTCAAGATTGTATTTGTATGTGCATTATCCCACCGATGTCCTGTGCGGAATGATTATAGGCACGGTATGCGGAGTTTTGGGATATTCGGTAGTAAAATTTATATCAGATAAGCGAAGCCGAATAAAACAATAGAGATATTTTTGATTCTATTACAAATATAATAAAATTTTATATGAAAAAACAAAAATAATTTTATTGAATAAAGCGCCCGGTGCCTCGTCGATACTCGCTTCGCTTACTCGGCTTTTATCATAGATAAAAGCCATCGTTTGATTTGCGGCATCTCCTCTTCCCAAAAAATGTCGAATTAATTCTCATCTTCAAAAACGAGAAGTTCGTCAATTTTACATTCTAAAATATAGCACATAGCTTCTAAATTTTCGTATCTGACAGATTTTGTTTCATTGTTTATCATACGTGTGAAGTTTTGATAACTCATTCCCATTTATTTATATAACCAGTATTTGGTTTTACTCTTTTTTTCGAGCAAGTCTATTGCGTTTAATTTTAACAAAATTGCAACATCTCCTTTAATCTAATGGATACATGATATATTATTACAAAAGATATATTGACATATAGACTATTACATCATATAACTTAAAGATAAATAGAAGGTAATATTATGAGTGAAGATTTTAAAGAGAAAATGTGGGTATGGGTTAAAATGAAATTTTATAGGAAAACGTGTCGGCACTATGGCAACAAGATATGCGAATTTTCCACGGCATATCTTTGGCGCTATCCGTACAAAAAGTTGTGAAATTGAGCATTTTAGTAATTGACGGCATTAATCTAAAGTGGTATAATATAATAGTTTAATAATAATCATTTTTAAAATGCAAAAAACAGGAGAGTGATAACGTGACAGAGAGCAGAAATACACACACGCCTGCGGGGCTTACCGATATGCTTGTGGACGAGTGCGAAGCGAAGTTCAAAATTGAGACAGCGGCGAAGGAGGTTTTTGCCCATCACGGCTATCACATGGTTCAGCCGCCTACCTTTGAATATTATGACGTTTATGATGCGGCGGTCACCAAGGCGGAGAATATGTTTAAATTCTTTGATAATAACGGGCGGATGCTTGCGCTTCGACCCGACCTCACAACCTCGGTTGCGAGAATTGCGGCGACAAAGCCGCTCGGTGAGCTTCCTTATCGGATTGCTTATTCGGGAAGCGCCTTCAGGAACGATGAGGCCTTCAGTAATGCAAGACAGCGTGAATTTTCACAGGTGGGGATAGAGCTTATAGGCGACGGAAGTGCCGCCGCCGATGCGGAGGTTATCGAAATTTCGATTGAGGCGCTTTTGAAGTTCGGCATAACCGATTTTCAGATTGATATGGGTCAGGTTGATTATTTCAAGGGGCTTAGTGAACTCGCCGGGCTTGATACAGAGCAGAGCGACACGCTCAGAGCAAAGATAAACGATAAGGATTTTGTCGCTATAAACGCTATACTTGAACGGCTGAATATATCAGAAAGTCTAAAGGCTGCTTTCTGTGAAATGCCGAAGCTTTTCGGCGATATTGATATAGTAGAGAAGGAACTGAAAAACGATATTTTGAGCAATAAGTCCCGTGCGGCTCTTGAAAACCTGATGCAGGTATATGAGATTTTAAAGGATAAGGGACTTGAAAAATATATTGCCATAGATTTGGGAATGGTTCCGAACCTCGATTATTACACGGGGATAATCATAAAAGGCTTTGCTAAGGGCGTTGCCTTTCCCATCTGTTCGGGAGGTCGGTATGACAATCTGACGGCGAAGTTCGGGCGTGAGCTTCCCGCCACCGGCGTGGCAATGGGCATCGAAAGGGTTATGACGGTTCTGTCAGACGGAGTTTGCACTCAGGGTGACACAGCGTCTCAATACATAACTGTCGCTCTCGCAAAGGGCAGGCTGGCAGAGCTTTCTATTGAGATATTTGAGCGGCTTGGCTTTGATGTTTCAGAGATGAAGTCAAAGACGCGAAAGCTGATTTTTACCGATGAGAAAAATAAGTTTAAGTTTATTCTTGTCAAGGCGTCCGACGTACCGGTCTATGTCGAGTATGGGGCGGCGGATATAGGCGTTGTGGGAAAAGACACGCTTTTGGAGAGCGGTAAGGATGTGTATGAGCTTTTGGATTTAGGCTTCGGAAGATGCAAGATGGCGGTTGCCGGCCCCGCTTCGATGCGCGGACGGCTTGACGGAAGAAACATAATGAGAGTCGCGAGCAAGTATCCGCACATTGCACGTGACTACTTCCACCGCGTCAAGGGTCAGACAGTTGATATTATCAAGCTCAACGGTTCGGTTGAACTTGGACCCCTGGTTGGGCTTTCTGAAGTCATTGTGGATATTGTTGAAAGCGGAAAGACGCTTAAAGAGAACGGACTTGAAGTTCTTGAGGATGTTTGTGAGTTATCGGCAAGGCTTATCGTAAACAGGGTCAGTCTCAAAATTCACCGTGAGAGGATTCTTTCGCTTGTGGATGATGTAAAGAGAGAGTTAAAGGAGGACTGAGGCATATGACGATTTATCCTGCGATTGATATTATAGACGGGGCGTGCGTCAGACTGGTGCAGGGCGATTATTCACAAAAGACGAAGTTTGCCGATAACCCGTGTGAGGTTGCGTCAAGGTGGCAGAGGCTCGGCGGCGAGTTTATTCATATAGTGGATTTGGACGGCGCTAAGAGCGGCGGCACACCGAATCTTGAACTGATAAAAAAGATTGCCGCAGCGGTTGATGTTCCGATTGAAGTGGGCGGAGGGATTCGCTCGATGGAGGTCGTGGAAAAGTATCTGAGCGGCGGAGTATGGCGCGTTATAATAGGCACCTCGGCATTAAAAGACCCGGAATTCGTTAAGGAAGCCGTGGCAAAGTACGGTGATAGGATTGCTGTCGGAATCGACGCAAAGGACGGAATGGCGGCTGTTTGCGGCTGGGAAGAGGTTAGTGAGACCTCGGCGGTTGATTTGGCGAAACGGATGGCGGAAATCGGTGTCAAGTACATAATCTATACCGATATAGCGACCGACGGAATGTTAAAAGGGCCGAATATCGCGGCAATGACCGAGATGGTTAAGGCTGTTCCCGTTAACATAATAGCGTCGGGCGGAGTTTCTTCGGTTGATGATGTCAAGGCTCTTAAAGAGACAGGCGTCGAGGGCGCGATTATCGGAAAGGCGCTTTATACAGACAGAATAAACCTTGCGGACGCGGTTGCGGCGGCAAGATAAAATATTTATACGAAAGGAAAACAGAAAAATGGCAAATACAGATTTTATAAAAGACCTTAAATTTGATGACAGAGGACTCATACCGGCGGTTGCACAAGACGCGGTAAGCGGCGAGATCTTGATGCTTGCTTATATGAATGAGGAGAGCATTAAACTAACGCTTGAGACAGGACACGCGACATATTTTAGCAGAAGCCGTCAGGAGCTGTGGGAGAAAGGCGCGCATTCCGGACATCTACAGTTGGTTAAGGAGATGCTTGTTGACTGTGACCAAGACGCCATTGTCCTTAAAATAGAACAAATCGGAGCGGCGTGTCACACCGGAAATATATCCTGCTTCTATCGCAAGGTTGTTGACGGAAAGCTTGTTGAGATTCCGACAGGTATTGATACGAACCCTAAGATTTTATATGATGTATATAACATAATAGTTGACAGAGTTAAACACCCGAAAGAGGGTTCATACACGAACTATCTCTTTGAAAAGGGCATTGACAAAATGCTTAAAAAGATTGGTGAGGAATCAGCCGAGGTTATTATCGCTTCAAAGAATTATGTTAAGTCGGAGGTTCAGTATGAGACGGCGGATCTTCTTTATCATTTGGCGGTTGTGCTTGTTGAAGAAGGCCTGACATGGGATGACGTATTTGCCGAACTTCGTTCAAGATATAATAAATAATGAGTAAGAATAAAAAGCTGCTGATTTTACCATGCTTTATCATAATTGTATGTGGGTATATAATCGGCTTTAATATGGTGAAAAGAGCCGACAGAGTCGGTGAAATTGACAAGGCACCGGCTGTGGTGACCGCAAACATCGAAAATTCCGGAAACGATGATTCTCCCGAGGACGATAAATCCGCCGATGCTTCAGCCGCCGAACCCGAACAGGGTGGGGACGCTAAAACCGATTCCGGCGAAAATAATAACAACGGTTCGGATACGGACGGCACGGCGGCAGAGGCACAAGACGGTAAGAAAGCAGAGGATGACGGAAATGCGGCGCTTGCGGCGCTTGGTCATAAGATAAACATAAATACCGCCGACAGGAAAGAGCTTATGCTGATTAGCGGAATCGGCGAAAAGTATGCGGAAAGAATAATCGAGCTTCGCGAGCAGCTTGGTGGATTCACCTCAATCGAACAGCTTAAAAAGGTTAAGGGAATAGGCGATAAGAGGTTCGAGAAAATCAAGAATTATGTAACGATAGAGTGAGAGTGTATCTGTAATTTTATAATATTAAGGATTCGGATAGGAGAATAAAAATGGGATTTTTTTCAAACAGATTTGAGAAGGTGGGCCCCGGGGTTGACCCCGACGCGCCGCAGAAGAGGAGCTTTTTTAGATTTTTTGAGCTTTTCTTCAGGAAGTTTACAAGATTTATAAAGGTGAATCTGATGTATTGTCTTGTGATGATACCGACCTTTTTGGTGGTATTCGCTATGCTGTTTATAGCGAGCACCGGGCTTTTCGGCGAGAATGTTTCGGTTGAGGACAGTGCGTATGCGACATTTATTGTTTCGTTCTTCTGCACAAACCTGTTCGTAACTATTTTCGGTATGGGACCGGCAACGGCGGGAATAACATATATTATGCGTAACTTTGCAAGAGAGGAACACGCATGGATATGGAGCGACTTTAAAGACACGTTTAAGTCAAACTTTAAACAGGCTACAGCGGTTTATCTGATAAATCTGGTTATGCTTGTAATCTGTTATGTGGGCTTGATGTTCTATTCTCAGGCGGGCGGTGCGATAGGCTATCTTAAATATGTTATGTATATGATTATCGTTATCTTTGCTATGATGAATATGTACATATACCCGATGATGATAACGTTTAAGCTAAAGCTTAAGGATATTTACAGAAACGCCTTGCTTTTTGCGGTCGGAAAGCTTCCGTCGAACCTGCTGATACTATTCCTTGTGATTTTTGTTCATATAGGACTTCCGATTATAGCGGTATTATACCTCGGACAGTATTTCCTGATTTCGCTGATTGTTCTCGGCTTGCTTGAGATAGTTCTGACGCAGAGCTTTACAGCGTTTATGGTAAACTTTAACGTATATCCCAAAATGAAAAAGTATATGCTTGATGTGATACCCGATGCAGAGGACGCAGAGAAGGAAAAGACTCTGTTCGAGGATGACGTGAGAGCGCGCCGGGAAAGGTAAAACAAAAGGATAAGGACAAAATTAAAATGCTTGAAAAGATAAAAGAGCCGAATGACTTGAAAAATCTGAATATCGATGAGCTTAACTGCCTTGCGGAGGAAATAAGAGAGTTTTTGATAAAACACATATCCAAAGTTGGCGGACACCTGGCGGCAAACCTTGGCGTGGTTGAGTTGACTATAGCAATGTTTTTGGAATTCGACCCGTATGTCGACAGAATAGTGTGGGATGTGGGGCATCAGTCATATGTTCATAAGATTCTGACCGGGCGTGCCGACAGGTTCGACACGCTCAGGAAGTTCGGCGGACTTTCGGGGTTTCCGAAGATTTCGGAGAGCGATTCCGACGCATTCAATTCAGGGCATAGCTCGACATCCGTTTCGGCTGTCACGGGGTTTGCCGCCGCCGCAAGAATAAACGGAACGCATGAGCGCGCGGTGGCGGTTATAGGCGACGGCGCGATGACGGGCGGAATGGCGTTTGAAGCATTTAACCATGCGGGAAGCACGAAGCTTCCTATAATCGTGATTTTAAACGATAACGGAATGTCGATATCCGAGAATGTCGGTGCGATTGCTAAACGCCTGAAAAAAATGAGAAGCACAGCGAGATATTTTGAAATCAAGAGAGATGTAAAGTCGGCGCTTGATAAGGTTCCGGTTATAGGAAAGCCGATAAAAAAGTTTATCGGCGAATCAAAAACAAGGATAAGAAAAATGGTTATTCCGTCTACTATATTCGAGAATTTCGGATTCAGATACCTCGGCCCGGTAGACGGGCATAATATAAAAGAGCTGACCGCGGTAATGGATCAGGCGAAAAGAATGCATGAGCCTGTGCTGATTCACGTGAAGACAAAGAAGGGTAAGGGTTATTCCCCCGCCGAAAAGAGTCCGGCTTCCTTTCACGGCGTACAAAGCTTTGATGAGATTACCGGGCGGTGTAAGATGCCGTCTGCGGAAACATGGTCTGACTGTTTCGGAGAGACAATGTGCGGTTTGGCAAAGAAAAATCCAAAGCTTGCCGCTGTGACGGCGGCAATGCCGCTCGGAACGGGACTTAGCGAATTTGCAGAGCTTTTTCCCGATAGGTTTTTCGATGTGGCAATCGCCGAACAGCACGCGGTGACGTTCTCAGCGGGGCTTGCGAAATCGGGGGTTACTCCGGTCGCGGCGATATATTCGACATTCTTACAAAGGGCGTATGACCAGATTATTCATGACGTTTCGCTTATGAAGCTTCACGTTGTTTTCGGAATCGACCGCTGTGGACCGGTAGGGAGCGACGGCGAGACTCACCAGGGCGTCTATGACATAGCGTATATGACTCAGGCGCCGGATATGACTGTCTTTTCGCCGTCAAACAGGCTGGATTTTACTGAGATGCTTGAGTTCGCGGTGAACGGGATGAATACGCCTGTTGCACTTCGGTATCCGAGAGGTGAGGTTCGGGATGTTCCGGTTGAGTCGCTTTGTCCGTATAAGTCGCGGCTTTTGTGTGACGGAACGGATGTGTTTATTGCGGCGGTCGGAATAACGGTTTATGACGCACTTGAGGCGGCCGAAATTTTGAATAACAGCGGGGTGTCGGCGGCCGTTGCGGACGTTCGATGTATTAAGCCGATTGACATTGAATTTATGAAAGAAAATTCATCGGGCAAGCGCCTTGTTGTAAGTGTAGAGGACGGCATTGCGGAAGGCGGCTTCGGACAGCAGCTCGCCGGCGCACTTATGCGGCCGGTTATGAACTTTGGATACCCTGACGTACCTATCGTTCAGGGGAGTATAAGTCAGTTAAAACGGAAGTATGGTATGGACGGTGAGAGTATCGCAGGCGAGATACTGAAAGCTATGAAATAATTTGACGGGACGAGGGCAATTTCGTCTCGGTTATTGAGAGGGAGTTTAATGGCAAAACAAAGATTGGATGTATATCTTGCACAGGTCGGTCTGGTAAAGAGCCGAAGCGAGGCACAGTCAGTTATAATGGCGGGCGAGGTATATATTAACAACCAAAAGGCGTCAAAGGCGGGCGAGCAGGTCAGCGGCGACGAGAAGATAGAGGTGCGGAGTAAGGCGCTTAAATATGTGAGCCGCGGCGGACTGAAGCTTGAAAAAGCAATGCAGGTTTTCCCTGTTTCTCCCGAAGGAAAGGTGTGTATGGATATAGGTGCGTCGACGGGCGGTTTCACCGATTGTATGCTTCAAAACGGAGCGATTAAGGTGTACTCGGTTGATGTCGGCTATGGACAGCTGGCGTGGTCTCTTCGCTGTGACGAACGCGTTGTAAATATGGAACGCACGAATATAAGATACCTCGAAGAGGACGCGCTTGATGAGAAGATAGATTTTTTTTCGGTGGATGTATCATTTATATCGCTTAAACTTGTCCTGCCGGTTGCGTGGCGGCTGTCGAGACAGGAGGCAGAAGGGATTTGCCTTATAAAGCCTCAGTTCGAGGCGGGGCGCGACAAGGTCGGAAAGAAGGGCGTCGTTCGAGATGGAAGTGTCCATAAGGAGGTCATCCATAGGGTCTTTGAATTCACACGGGAGATTGGTTTTAAGATACATGGACTTGACTTTTCGCCGATAAAGGGACCTGAGGGCAATATTGAATATCTGATGTATATATCGAAGTCGGGTGATGATGCCGAGATAGATATTGACGCATTGGTTGATAAATCGCACGAATTGGCAAAATAACTATTGCATAACCGGGGGTGAGTGGGTTGAAAAATATAGCGGTAATACCCAACGACTTAAGAGATATTGATTTAGCCGAGACAAAGAAGATAATAGAGATACTTCGCGGATATAAGGCGAATATATTCGCCGAAAAGAAGTTTGCGTCAAGGCTCGGCGGCGGAATAAGCTTTGGCACAACAGAGCAGATCCTTCGCGGAGCCGATGCGGCCGTTGTTCTCGGCGGAGACGGAACAATCCTCGGCATAGCGCCGCAGGCGGCGGTTTTCGGCGTGCCGATTGTAGGAATAAACCTCGGGAATTTAGGCTTTCTGTCTCAGGCGGAAAAAGGTGATTATTCGATCTTTGAGCACTTGTTCAGCGATGATTACAGCGTGACAAGCTGTATGATGCTTGACGCGGTTATAGTTAAACAGGGCGTCGAAGGAGAGCGCTTCCTGGCGCTTAACGAGATTGTTGCCGCCGCGGGCGGCGCGTCGAAAATGATAAATGTTACCGCCGCGGTAAACGGAACAAATATAGGTTCTTATTCGGCGGACGGGCTTATTGTTGCAACGGCGGTCGGCTCGACCGCGTATTCGCTGTCGGCCGGCGGAGCGGTCTTGCATCCTGACCTCGACGCGATGATTATTACGCCGATTTGTCCGCATACATTAAAGGCGCGGTCGATGGTTGTTCCCGGGAACGACGAGATATGGATTTCGCCGGCGAAACCGTACCGCTCTGAGATGACAGTTTTGGTGGATGGCGAGACGCGCGGGATACTTGAAAACGACGAATTTATAAAGATAACAAAGTCAAAGTATCGTACACGGCTGATTAAGCCGACGGAAAGGAACTTCTTTGACGTGCTTAGAGAAAAGCTGTCTGACTGACAAAAGGAGGAAAGGACTATGCTTAGAGAACTTCATATAAAAAATGTGGCGGTTATAGAAGAGGTTACGGTTGAGTTTGAGAACGGTTTTCAGACCCTTACCGGTGAAACCGGCGCAGGTAAGTCAATACTTATCGATTCAATAAATATGGCGCTTGGCGGACGAGGGAGCCGTGATATAGTCCGCACGGGTACGGACTATGCCCAGGTTGACCTTGCATTTGAGGTTGAGGATGATGAGGTACTCGGCTGTCTTTCTGAACTTGGTATCGACTGTGAGGACGGGACTGTTTTAATCAGCCGAAGGCTTCAGCCCGACGGAAAGAGCAGGTCGCATATAAACGGAAAGCTTACTCCGCTTAACGTTGTCCGTGAGGTTGGTGAGCTCTTGCTGACAATTCACGGTCAGAATGATAATCAGAGTATTCTGTCGCCAAAGACTCATCTTAAATTTGTGGATGAATACGGAAATCACGGTGAGCTTCTTGACGAATATAAGGAACAGTTCGCCGCCGTTAAAAAGATTCGCACGATGCTTTCTGAACTTGAAGCGGATGAACACGGCAAGAGCGAACTGATTGAGCTTTTGTCATTTCAGGTGGATGAAATCGACGCGGCAAAGCTCAAACCCGGCGAGGAGGAGGAGCTTGAAGAAAGACGAAGCTTCCTTCAAAACGCCGAACAGCTTGCCGAGGACGCGGGCGGCGCGTATTATGCGCTTCACGGCGGCGATGAGGAAAGTAACGGCGCACTTGACGGGCTTTCGGAGGCGCTTAGACTTTTAGATGAGGCTAAGGAATTTGATTCAAGGCTTTCGCCGCATTATGATACGCTTTCATCGGTTATAGCGGATGTCGAAGATGTTATGCACGAGCTTAGAATCTACACAGACGGGGTGGATTACAGCCAGGAAGAGCTTGATAATACAGAGAGCCGCCTGAGCCTTATATATTCGCTTAAACGCAAGTACGGAAGCACGGTTGAAGAGGTTCTGGACTATGCGCAAAAATCGCGGGAGCGGCTTGCGGCAATCGAGAGCAGTGATGAGAGAAGGACGGAGCTGACGGCTCAGCTTTCGGGGGAGACCGAAAAGCTTTCGGAAATCGCTAAGCGGCTGACCAAGGCCAGAGTGAGTGCGGCTTTGGATTTACAGGAGCGGATAATGAACGAGCTTGCTGACTTGGATATGCAGAAGATGCGCTTTTCCGCTGAGGTGAGTATGATTGAGGAAGCGGACGGCTCGCCGAAATACGGCTCCGACGGGTGCGATAACGTCGAATTTATGATTTCGGCAAACCCGGGCGAGAGCCTGAAGCCTCTGGCTAAAATAGCGTCCGGCGGCGAGATGTCGAGAATTATGCTTGCGATAAAATCGGTTTTGTCGGACAGCGATAAAGTCGAAACAATGATTTTTGATGAGATTGATACCGGCGTCAGCGGAAGAGCGGCGCAAAAAATCGCAGAGAAGATGGGAATGCTCGCTAAAAAGCGTCAGATTTTATGTATTACGCATTTGGCCCAGATTGCGGCAATGGCGGACAGGCATTATATTATAGAAAAAAATTCGGATGAAGGAAGCACACGGACAACGGTTCGCCCGATTGAGGGAGAGGAACGAATACAAGAGCTTGCAAGAATCATAGGCGGTGTAATCGTGACCGAACTGACTTTAAGCGCGGCGCGTGAGATGCTCGATATGGCGGAGGCTTATAAGAATCGGTAAGGCCGCTTATCCTTCGGATAGAATATAGGAGGTGTGCAGTATGGTTCAGAGAGGGTATGTGACCGAGGTCGGCGATAAGTTTGTCAAGGTCAGAATTGAAAGACAATCCGCCTGCGGCGGAAACTGCGCAAGCTGTTTAGGCTGCCCTGCGGAGGCTAAGATTATTGAGTGCCCGTATCGCGGAAAGCTTGTAAAGGGCGACAGGGTTGAGCTTGTTATGGAGGATAAACGATTCTTTAAAAATGTTTTTTGGGGATATGGCTTGCCGACGGTATTTTTGATTGCGGGAGCGGCGCTGGGGTTTGCGATATTCAAGAAAGAGGGCGCGTCTGTTTTGGGCGCGGTTTTGGGGCTTGCCCTCGGTCTCACCTTGACGCGCCTTGTTTTTAAAAGAAGAAGTACAGAGATAGTCGCCGTTTTGGCGGACAAAATAAGATAGCGGACAAAATAAGATAAGGAAAGAACTATGTTAATATCAGCAAACAATATAGAAAAGAGCTTTTCGGGAAACGTAATATTCAAGGATGTCAGTTTAGCCATAGAGGACGGGTGCCGCTATGGCTTAATCGGTGTGAACGGTGCGGGAAAGTCAACGCTTTTATCGATTCTCTTTGAGGGCGCAGATTATGACAGCGGAGAGGTCTTTAAAAAGGCTGACCTGCACGTCGGCGTGCTTAAACAGAATTCGGGATTAGAACGCGAAAGCTCAATCATAGCGGAGATGCGCAAGGTCTTTTCGGACGTTCTTGATGCAGAGGAGGCTATGCGAAAAATAGAGAGCGAGATGGCTGAACTCAGCGACGCCGACACAGCCGAGTATCGCAGGCTTTCGGCGGCGTATGCGGCAAAGCAGGCATACATTGACAGCCGTGACGGTTATAATATGGATGTTAAAATCAAGACGGTATTAAACGGTATGGGCTTTGCGGATAAACAGCTTGACACACCGATAAATATTTTGAGCGGCGGTGAAAAGACGAGACTTGCCATTGCGAGGCTTCTTCTTGAAGCCCCGGAACTTTTGGTGCTGGACGAGCCGACCAACCACCTTGATTTTAAAACCTTGAACTGGCTTGAGGATTATCTGACGAATTATAAGGGTGCGATATTTGTAATATCGCACGACAGATATTTTCTTGATAAAATAGTGGATAATATTTTTGAGATTCAAGCGGGAAAGCTATACACATACAAAGGTAATTATTCGGCGTACCTTGTTCAAAAAGAGGAAAGGTATGAACGAAGCTTAAAAGAGTATGAGGCTCAGCAGGAAGAAATATCAAAGCTTCAAACTTACGTTGACAAGAATCTTGTCCGCGCGTCTACCTCGGCGAGCGCGAAGTCGAGAATTAAGATGCTTGAGAATATGGAGATTCTTGAAAACCCCGAATATTATGAGAAAAAGATAAGATTGAAGTTTGAGACAACAAAACAGCCGTATAAGGATGTTTTGACCGTGAAGGATTTGACGGTGACTGTGGGTAAGGAACACAAGGATTTGTGTTCGCATATAAATCTTGACGTGAAGCGCGGCGAGAAGATTGCGGTCATCGGAGATAACGGAATAGGAAAATCTTCGCTATTTAAGACAATACAGGGGATTATTCCTCATTATGTCGGCGAGGTTATATGGGGAAAGAATGCAACAATCAGCTATTATGAGCAGGAAAATTTAAATTTGAATCCCGAGAACAAGGCGATAGACGAGCTGTGGGATCGCTTTCCGCATATTCCCGAAGCACAAATCAGAAAGGTTCTCGGAAACGTTTTGCTTACGAAGGAAGAGGTGTTCAGACCGGTCAAGGTTATAAGCGGCGGCGAGAGGGCGAGGCTTGCCCTATGTATAATTATGCTTGAAAAATCAAACGTTCTGCTCTTGGACGAGCCGACCAACCACCTTGATTTAAACTCAAAAGAGGTGCTTGAGAGCGCACTCAGCGATTATGACGGAACGGTTATATTTATCTCGCATGACAGATATCTGCTCAATAAGATTCCGGATAAAATAGTGGAGATAACACGCGAGGGCGCGGTTATCTATGACGGAAACTACGAATATTATAAAGAGAGGCTGATGTCGCTTAAATCGGCAGAAACGGCTGAAAAGAAAGCCGAGCCGAAGAAGAAGGCCGAAACAACCTACAGAAGTAAGGAACAGCGGCGTGCCGACGCACAGCGCAAGCAACGAATAAGAGAGCTTGAAAACGAGATTTCGTATCTTGAACAGACCTGTGCCGAACTTGAAAAGGAGCTTTCGGCCGAGGAGGTTTATTCAAACTTTGAGCTGACAAGGGAAAAGTCGCTTCAGCTTGAAGAGGCAAATAAAAAACTTGAAATATGCTTTGACGAATGGGAGGAGCTTTCAACAGACGAGTAGATAAAAGCCGGTATAATTTATGTAATGACGGGTGATAATATACATAAATTATAAAGGGCGTGATATAGTGGATAGCAGAACCTTAGCGGAAAAAATTTTAGACGGCGTGGGCGGCAGAGAAAATGTTGTTTCGGTATCAAACTGTGCAACGCGATTAAGACTTAAACTTAAGGATGAGAAAACCGCCGACACCGTCGGAATAAGACGGCTTCGCGGGGTTATGGGCGTGGTGAAAAACCGCGGCAGATACCAGGTTGTGATAGGAAGCCGTGCCGACAAGGTCTGTAAGGAGTTTAAAGAGCTTAGCTGTCCCGAACAGGAAAAGACTAAAAAGAAAAACAGAATATTTACAAAAGAAAACATGCGAGCCTTTGAGAGAACATTCAAGGCTCTGTTTTATATTTCAGTGATTATAAGCGTTATACTTAAACTGTTTTTTCTCGCGGCTGAAATGTACGGGGCAAAGCCCGGCGAATCGTCCGTATACGGTGCGGCCGTGTTTGCGGAAACAGCGATAGTTACCGCACCGTTTCTGATAGCATATCGGGTTTTAAAAAGACTTCGGTTCGGAACCGCGGCGGCAATAGTGACGGCGGTCGGTATATCGGGGATATTTGTCGGAATAATCAGCTTTCTCGGATATACGACTGAGTTAATCAGCGTTTCGGGAAATTCGGAATTAAAAGGATATTCGTGGCTTATTTGCGGAGCGGCAGGGGGCGTTGCCTTGATTTCGGGAATTTTTGTAAGGGTTTTCGGGGCGGTGTGGGCAAAAAAGGACAGAGCGGAAGCTTGTGAAATTGTTTATGCGCCGCTGAGCGGGGCAGTATTAGCGCTGAGCGAGGTTAAAACTTCGGTGTTTTCCGATGGAAGTTTCGGAGAGGGAGCGATGATAAGTCCCGAGACAAACCTTCTTATTTCACCGGTAAACGGAGTGATTGACGGGGTTGCTCCGGCGGGAAACGTTATAACTATTATATCCGACGGAGGGGCAGAGATTATCTTGCATATAGGAATCGATACGGCGAATTTAAAGGGAAGATACTTTAATGTGTTTACAGATGAGGGAAAAAGGGTGAGAATGGGAGAACCTATCGCCGAGTTCGACGCGCTCGGAATCCGCGGTGAGGGGTATGACCTTGCCACCGCTGTTGTGGTGGCAAACTCCGAAAAATATTCCGAAATAAAAATTGCTGATGGATTTGTGTCGGAACAGCGGCCTTTTTTGATGCTTCGCTATGCCGAATTGCCGCCTATCGCGGTTGACAAAAGACAAAAAATGTAGTAAAATGTATTTTATATGAATATGATGAAATAGGAGAGCGGTACGATGCTGAAAAAGAGATATTATGTGTTATTTTTAGCGGTGCTGTCTTTTTTTGTGCTTGTTGGGTGCGGCAAGGTTGCCGCGGCAAATAAATTCGGAAAGACTAAAGCTGCTGTCATTGATAACGGCCCTGCTGTAAAGATGTATATGCCGATGGAGAAGCTTGAACCCGACGGCGGGGTGAGTATGGCAAATACAACTGTTACAAAGGGTGCAGAGGCTGAAGCACAGAAGCTCTTTGACGGGGATACCGCCCAGGCGGCGAGTTTTGATAAGGATATGTCGGTTACGGTGGATATGGGCAGAGAGGCTTTGCTTACTCAGATAGTATATTACGCGGCTCAGATTGACAGGGAAAATGGGAACAACTGTCTCGGAACGAGATTCTTCGCTTCAAATGATAACAAAAATTATGTTGAGCTTGCGGTTATCGAGGATACTGTTCCGCCCGAAAACGGAAGGTATGAGATTGACTTCGGCGGCTATGGAGAATACAGATACCTCAGGGTAAATATTCCGGCGAGGTCGAATATAAGCGAGATAGAGTGGATGACCACCGAGTGTTTTTCGGTTGATAAGCAGGCGGACGGAAGCGCGGCGGTTCGGCTTTCGGTATCGGTATACGGAGTGACGAGGGATATGGAAGCAACCGTTCTCGGTATGGCATATAACAAGAACGGAGTTATGAAAAAAGCCGCGGTCACCAAAAAGAAATTTGAAAAAGAAAAAGAGTCGGATTTTAACATTGTCATCAGCGGAATAACGGCGGATGAGGGTGACAGCTATCGGGTGGTTGTGTTTGACGAGAACGGGGCATCACCGATTTCGGCGCCGCTTGTATACAGAATAGACGGCGCATCGAAAAATCTTCAGACATCACCTCTGTTCGGAAGTGATATGATTTTACAGGCGGATAAGCCTGCGGTTGTGACCGGAAAGGCACCGAGAGGATGCAGCGTCACGGTTGAGCTTGAAGGAAAGTCCGGCGGCGGTGTCAAACAGAGCGCAGTCACAGACTCTGACGGGAACTGGAAGGTTAATATGGGAAGCTTCAGCGCGGGCGGAAGTTATACGATGACAATTAAGGGCGACAGCAATGTGATTAAGTATAAAAACATCACCTTTGGAGATGTTTGGCTTTGCACAGGTCAGTCGAATATGGATTATTATATGATGGGCGGCGACGATACGATTGCTGAACTGAATAACAGCGGAAATATTGAAAACGAGAACATACGAGTATTAAATTTCTGGAACAAGGGCATAGAGGGGGCGGCGAGTCCCGTTGATAATCCTCCTGCCGACGGGGTATCATGGCATACCGCGTCATCTGATACTGTTTCATATTGTTCGGCGGTAGGGTACTACTTTGCGCGGAATATTCAGGAAAAGACAAAACGGCCCGTGGGAATTATCAATGTTGCGGTGGGTGACACGGAGATAAACCGCTGGATTTCACAGGGTCTAAAATGCGGAAGCTTCACCTCTACCGACGGCGATTTGTACAACAACAGAATCTATCCGCTGTCAGGGCTTTCGCTTAAAGGAATAATTCTCTATCAGGGTGAAGCGGATCAGTACAGAACGCATCTTTCGGCAGAGCAGTATTCGGATGCAATGGCCGGATTGGTTGACGGCTACAGAAAGACGTGGGGAAGCGACCTGCCGTTTTATTGGGCACAGCTTGCGCGGTATAAGGTGGATGAATCCGATATCCGAGAGGGCCAGAGACTTGCGCTTGACAAGGTCGCGGTTAAAAAGAACACAGGCATGGTCGTCCTTAACGATATAGTCGGAAATTATGACGGCGGAAAGGGAAGCTGTCGTGACGACATTCATCCATGGGATAAGAAAACCGTTGCCGAGAGGTTTGCACGATACGCCCTGCGTGACTGCTATGGCGAGGATGTCGCGGTCAGCGGGCCGAGGTTTATCGAGGCTAAACGCAGCGGAAGCAAGATGATTGTTACCTTTGATTGCAGCGGCGGACTGACTGTGATGCCGAAGAACCGCTATGCGGACAAGCAGACAGATGAGAGAATAAAAAAAGAGAACATCGATACTTCTGTTCCTATGGAATTTGAGATTGCGGGAAGCGACAAGAATTTTGAAAAAGCATCAGCGGTGATTGACGGAAACAATGTTATTTTGACATCCGCGAATGTAAAGGCTCCCGTTTATGTTCGATATGCTTGGGGAGCATACCCCGAGATGCCGAACCTGACAGACAGTACCGGACTTCCGACGGCGACATTTACTACTGAATTTGCTTCCGCATCGGATAAAAAAACAAAAAAGAAGTAGGACATAGCAAATTTAAGCCGGTTTTATAACAATTCTATTTCATAAATGTGACAAATCTGTACCTTTGTTGACATAAAAAGGTGTTTGGGCTATACTTAAAGTATATAAGTGTAAGCAAGTAAGACTCAAGACGGGCAAAACAAACTATTACCTGTCGGTTTGGCATATAAGGAGATGAAGTAAATGCGTTGTTTCTACTGCGGAAATTTGGAAAGCAAGGTTGTTGATTCACGCTCAACAGAGGATGGAACGGCAATAAGACGGCGGAGGGAATGTCTGAAATGCGGAAAGAGGTTTACGACCTATGAGAAGATTGAGAGCGTTCCTATTGTTGTTATAAAGAAGGACGGTTCCCGTCAGGCATACGACCGCGAGAAGCTTCAGCGCGGAATTATGAACGCGTGTGCCAGCCGGCCTGTTTCTATGGATACGGTTGACGGAATCCTCGACAAGATTGAAAGCACGGTGCATAATTCGCTTGAGCGGGAGGTTTCAAGCCAGAAAATCGGCGAGATGGTTATGGATGAGCTTCGTAAGATAGATGAGGTTGCTTATGTGAGATTTGCCTCGGTCTATAAACAGTTTAAGGATATTGACACCTTCAAGGCGGAGCTTGAAAAGATGATGGGGAAGAAGAACTAATAAAATACGGTCGGCTTTCGGAAACGGGAAAGCCGATTATTTTATTGAGAATCTAACCTGTCGAAAGTATAAATGCGAAAGTAAAAATTTTAAGATGTGTTGAAAACATATAAATAATGATATATAACATTCGGAAATTGTGATACCTCGGGAGATTGATTATGACAGAAGGAAACCTTTCAGAACAAATTTTATTTTTCAGTATACCGCTGATGATTTCAAACCTGCTTCAGGCGCTTTTTAATATGGCTGACATCGCTGTTATGGCACAGAACCTCGGCGCACGCAAGAAAGAGCGCGCGACAAAAAGCTTTTTACTTTGCCTTACATATTCATTTGCGGCAGGAGCGGTGTTAGGCCTTGTGCTGATTGCCTTCGGCAATGGATTCCTGAGAATATTCACAAGCGATAACGCTGTCGCGGAGGCAGGAATGTATCGGCTTAAAATAATGGGGTTATCATATGCCGTTTCGGCGTTTATGGACTGTACGATTGCGGCGTCAAGGGGAATCGGAAAGACCGTTGTGCCCATGATTATTGTTATTATGGGCTCGTGCATTTTCAGAATAGTCTGGGTTTGTACGATATTTGCATATTTCAAAACTATCACATCGCTTTATCTTATCTATATATTTTCGTGGTCGATTACCGCGGCAGCGGAGATTATCTATTTTGTGATAAGCTATAAGAAGCTTCCGAGAACAAGTCCGGCTGCGGCGGTTTGGCAGGCAGAGCCTTAAAAATACAGTTACGAAAGGAATAACAAAATGACAGAAAATATCTATAAAGAATTCGGCATATGCGACGAGGTTTTTGAACTCGGCGAACGAATATTGGAGAAAATAAAGAATCGATTCGGGAAGATTGATGAAACGGCCGAGTATAATCAGATGAGAGTTATTTCGGCAATGCAGAAAAACCGTGTTTCGGCACCGTGCTTTGCCGAGTCAACCGGCTATGGCTATGACGATATGGGGCGTGATACCTTAGAGCGGGTCTATGCCGACTGTTTTCACACCGAGGACGCGCTTGTCCGCCCTCAGATAACTTGCGGAACGCACGCGCTCGCTCTTGCCCTCGGGGCAAATCTCTTGCCGGGTGATGAACTGCTCTCGCCTGTGGGCAGGCCGTATGATACCCTTGAAGGGGTCATAGGAATTCGCCCTCAGATCGGGTCGCTTGCTGAATATGGAGTTAAGTACAGACAGGTTGACTTGCTTAAAGACGGCGGATTTGACTTTGACGGAATCCGCGCGGCAATGACCGATAAGACGAAACTTGTGACAATCCAAAGGTCAAAGGGCTATCAGACGAGGGAAACATTTTCGGTTGAGAAAATTGCGTCAATTATAAAATTTGTAAAACAAATAAAGCCGGATGTTATATGTATGGTCGACAACTGTTACGGTGAGTTTGTTGAGAGAACCGAGCCGTCTGACTTTGGGGCGGATATGATTGTCGGCTCGCTGATTAAAAATCTCGGCGGCGGCCTTGCGCCGTCGGGCGGATATATATGCGGAACAAGGGAATGTGTCGAGCGTTGCGCCGCAAGGCTGACCGCTCCTGGTCTCGGTAAGGAGGTCGGGACGAATATGGGCCTTATGCGCCAGCTGTATCAGGGATTTTTTCTTGCGCCGACGGTGGTAGCAAGCGCACTTAAAGGCGCGGTGTTTGCGGCGAATATATATGAAGAACTTGGTTTTAAGGTTGTTCCGAACGGAACGGAATCGCGCCATGACATTATCCAGGCGGTTGAGCTTGGCTCTCCGGAAAGAGTTGTCGCTTTCTGTAAGGGAATTCAGGCCGCCGCGCCTGTTGATAGCTATGTGACGCCCGTTCCCTGGGATATGCCGGGATATGACTCACAGGTTATTATGGCGGCGGGGGCGTTTGTTCAGGGCGCGTCGATAGAATTATCGGCGGACGCGCCGCTTCGAGAGCCGTACGCCGTCTATTTTCAGGGCGGAATCACATGGGCTCACGCAAAGCTCGGGATTCTTATGTCGGTTCAAAAGCTGTACGAAGAACAGCTCATCTCTTTGAAATAAAAATAGGGTCACCGCTTTGCGGTGACCTTTAGTTATTTATTATATGTTATTGTGACGGAGGTGCTGTTTTCGTCCCAGACAACCCTTCCGCCGACCGCCTGAACAACATCGCGGATAGGAAGAAGCACGCGGTTGTTATATTCAATCGCCGGAGACGAAAGATATACTGTCTCTCCGTTAACGCGCATAAACTCACTTTCGGGCTTTATCAGAATTCTATAGCCGTCTATATCTATGCCGGCATAGTTCATATCGTCATACCACTCGATTTTTGCGCCCATATCTTCTAATACCGAGCGAAGCGGAACAAGCGTGCGGAAACGTTTATTATCGGTCACGGGAGCCTGGTCAAAGTCAACCTCATCTCCGTTGACATAAACGGTTATAAGATTTTCGTAGGGAATTTCGTGAGCCTCGGCATACGAGAGTGCGGTCGGCTCATCACTGAGCTTACAGTAAATCTTAACGCCCGGGCTGTCGAGAAACGCGTCCTCTGAGATTGAGTCCACCGTTGACGCAATCGATACGGACGAAAGATTCGGGCATTTGGCAAATGCCTTTTCGCCTATTCCTCTCACGCCGTAAGGAACGGTTATCCCTATTAACGCCTCGCACTGATAGAATGCGCCTTCTTCAATGGCGCTGATTCCCTTTGAAAGATGAACGGCTTTTATACTGCTGCTATAGGCGAAGCACATACTTCCGATAGAAGATATTGTATTAGGAAGGGTTACCTCGGTAATGTTCTCGCTTCCGCCGAAAGCGCCGTCGCCGAGCGCGGTAACCGAATAACCGTCAATCGTATCGGGGACATCAACGCGGCCGTTTATATCGTCAACTCCGGTAATTGTTGCAGAGTTTCCGCTGACGGTATAAGTATAGATATCACTTTTATACGTATTTGCATCTGCGTCTTCCGCCGAAACCGTGCCGACGCACAAAAGTGAGATTATAAGCAGAAACGCAGCAAAAATGTGTTTCTTCATTATTAATCACCTCATAATAAAATTTGCGTTTTTGACAAAACACAAATTTTATTATAACACATTTTAAAAGAAAAATCAAATTTTTTTCAATTCGATGTTTATTTCGCCGTTATCGACGGTAAGAACAGCGTATCCGCTTCTTGCCGTTCCGGGATTCACGGCCCAAATATCGTTGTGTTCGAGAAGCTGATAGTGGGTATGACCGAAGATGCAAATGTCCGCCCCGAGCTCCTTTGCTTTCATTATTACACGAAGCGGCGACATCTTTACGCCATAGTTATGACCGTGGGTTAAGAAAATTTTCTTTCCGCAGAATTCAAAGAACCTGTCATAAGGAACATCACGTACAAACCAGTCGTTGTTGCCGAGGACATACGCAAACGGAATCCTCGGATAGGTTCTCATTATTTCCTCTGCATCGCTCTGCATGTCCCCCGCAAAAATAATAAGCTTTGTGTCGGGATTTTCCTTCATCGCTTTATGTATTCCCGCGGTGTAACGGTGGCTGTCGCTGAAAATAAGTGCTTTCAATGTTATTAACTCCAATTCTTAAATATAATTACAATACAGTCATATGTTTACATTAGGCCTGTGCTAAGTATAACATAAGCAAGGAAATACGTCAACCTCTGATAATAAATTGAAAAAAATAGCACATATTTGATTTTTCGGCATAGATTATAAGTAGCGGTAACTATTTTTATAAGGAGTGGGATTATGAACTTAGAGGATATGATTAAAAATATGAATCCGCAGATGCTTTCGAACGCGCTGAGCAGGATGAACAGTATTTTGTCTCCCGAGCAGATGAAGCAGGTGGAAAGAGCAATCAAGTCAACCGATAAGGGTCAGCTAAACGCAAAGCTTAACAGCCTGACGGCGGAGGACCTCCGGCGCGAGCTTCAGAGCAATCCGGCGATTGCGAAGCAGATGGCCGACAACCCTGAGCTTATGCAGAAGCTGAACGGAATTTTTAAGAAATAACGAGGTGATTACAGATGGCTGACGAGCTTGACTTATCAGGTGCGGTTGATATGCTTAAAAATATGCTGAGTAACGAAGAGGGCCAGCAACAGATACAGAATATTGTTTCGATGCTCGGCGGAGAGAACCAAGCCGAACAGCCGAAAAAGACAAACGATCCGGATAATATCGAGATGATAATGAAGCTTCAAAAGGTTATGTCAATAGTGAATGATGCCGAGAACAGTCGCCAGGCGGCATTCCTGCGTTCACTTGCGCCGCTTCTTAAACCCGAGAGACGAGATAAGCTCAACAAGGCTGTTCGCCTTCTCGGAATGGGCAAGGCGATTGAGGTTTTAAAACAGACATAGCATTACGGGGAGGTGCGTGGCTATTTACAGACGGTACGGAACAACACCGGCCGGCGGAGGGCAGATGCCGAAGCCGCCGCCGCACAATTCTATGGCACAGGGCGGCATATCCGCGCCGAATAGGGAAAGTGACAGAAACGCTTCCGAACGGCGTGATACAAATTCCGAACGGCACAATTCAAACTGTGGACGGCGTGATGCAAACTGCGGCGGGCAGCGAAACAGTTCATTCCGCGGAAACGGGCAAGTTAACCGTGGAAATTATAGTAATCCTTCACAACGCAGCCATATGAATACGCCGCCGGGTCATCATTCAACAAACCAACGCGGTCAAACAGATAAACGCTTCCGAACAGAGGAAGGCGAATACGAAAAACCGCGAAGGTCTCCGCCGCATGGCGGAGGGGCGTTAGGTATGCTGACGCGGTTTATACCTCAATCGGTGTACAATCCCGAAACCGGAAAGGTGTTGGGGTTTATGTCGGCGGAGGATTTACTTATTGCGGCATTGATAATATTGATAATAGACAGCAGTGATGAAGAAACAGATAATACGATGCTGGTATACGCCCTGATATATATACTTATATCGGATCATATCGACCTCCCGTTTTAGCGAAAGCCGTATGGACTGTGCCGAGGGTACATTCAGGCGGCTTTCGTTGGATTCTCAAAAAAATCGAAAAAATTTAAAAAAAAGCTTGACATTTAAGTGGATATATGATAGAATAATCTTTGTCAGCGCGACAGAGCGCCGAATTGCTGGTATAGCTCAATTGGCAGAGCAGCTGATTTGTAATCAGCAGGTTGTAGGTTCAAGTCCTATTACCAGCTCCAAAAACGGCAAGGTTTTATACCTTGCCGTTTTTATTTGTATGATTGTCTGCTATGAAATGAGTTCAAATGTTACATTTGGAGTTTCCTTATGCACATCGTCAAAAATCTCAAGCATTGATACACAATATTCTCTTAAGT
>CADBUP010000105.1 GCA_902797885.1 uncultured Ruminococcus sp. | reverse complement strand
CATAGACAATGCGCTTTTTTTAAGTCTGTCCTTACACTCGTCCCAAATCGCCGCTTGTTTAAGCGAACGCTCAACAATCTCGTCAAGCTTGATTTTTGACTTTATTCCGTGAATACGCGGGCCGTAAGCGATGTTATCATAAATACTCATAGGGAATGGATTCGGCTTCTGGAATACCATACCGACACGCTTTCTTAATACAGTAACGTCAATATCCTTATAAATATCAATATCACCGAGGGTGACCTTTCCCTCAATTCTGCATCCCTCAACCAAATCATTCATACGATTCAGGGTTTTAAGAAAGGTTGACTTACCACAGCCGGAAGGTCCGATTAAAGCAGTAATTTTATGCTGAGGTATCTGAATATTTATATCCTTTAGAGCATGGTTTGTCTCATACCACAGGTTCAGGTGTTCCGCTTTCATTATCTCTGTTTCGCTCATTTACCTGTTCCCCCTTTTTTCAGTTTGTCCGCCGTAAGCTTCGCGGCTAAGTTTATTATTAAGGTCAGTACCAACAAAATTGCGGCGATAGCAAAGGCAATGTCAAAATCACCGCGTTCCTTTGCATACATATAAAGCGCAACCGTCAGTGTCGAGCCGGCATTATTGGGCATCGGTGCATTGAAAAAACTGATTATCTCGTTTGCCATTCCGGCGGTGAAGAGAAGCGCAGCGCTCTCGCCGACGATTCGGCCTATCGACAGGATACATCCTGTCACTATACCGTCGATTGACGACGGAAGAACAACCGTTCTTATCATATGCCACTTACCCGAGCCAAGTCCGAGCGCACCCTCGCGGTAGCTGTCGGGAACAGTTTTAAGGCTTTCCTGTACTGTACGCATAATTGTCGGAAGGGTCATAATAGCAAGCGTCATTACACCGGCGAGGAGGCTTGTTCCAAAAGAAAGAAATTGTACAAATATTAACATTCCGACAAGACCGTATATTATTGAAGGGATACCCGCAAGGGTTTCTGTTGCAAGCTCTATCATTTTGACAAGCTTCTTGTTCTTGGCGTATTCATTAAGATATACAGCCGAGCCTATGCCTATAGGAAGAACAACTATTATCGTCATAAGCACGATATAGAGCGTATTTAAAATATTCGGAAGGATTCCGACAGTATCGCGCACGAGACTGGGTTTTGTGCTTAAAAACTTCAGCGTGATATTAGGCAGGCCTCTGAATAATATATAACCTATCAAAAATACCAGAAAGAGAAGTATTATTCCTGTTGCGGCATACATTAAAACATTTTTCACGAGGTCGGCCGCCTTGCGCTTGTTTGAAATCTTGTTTTGCATAAGCTCAGTCCTTCTTTCTCTTTATAATAAAGTTAAGTACCATATTTATAAGCAGGATGAAGATAAACAGTACCAACGCGATTGAGAAAAGCGCCTTTCTCTGAAGCCCCGACGAATATGACATCTCTGACGCAACCGCCGTAGTCAGGAAGCGGACGCTTCCGAACAGCTTAGGCATATTCGCCGCGTTACCCGATACCATCATTACCGCCATTGCCTCACCTATCGCCCTTCCTATACCGAGGACGACCGAAGCAAGGATTCCGCTTCTTGCGGCGGGAACAACTATCTTAAACACAGTTTCCGTCTTTGTTGCACCGAGGGCGAGTGAGCCTTCTTCATATTCCTTCGGAACCGCCTTTATCGCTGTCTCGGAAACGCTTATAACCGACGGCAATATCATTATCGAAAGCACTATTATCGCAGAAAAGAGGTTTGCGCCGTCGGGAAGGTTAAACGCCTCACGCACAAGCGGAACTATAATAATCATTCCGACAAGACCGTAAACAACCGATGGAATACCCGCTAAAAGCTGAACCGCGTCGCGTACAACCGCCCCTATTCCTCTCGGTGCAAATTTTGATATGTATATCGCGCATAAAAGTCCGATAGGAACTCCGATTATTATTGCCCCAAAGGTGCCGAAAACAGATGATGAGATAAACGGAAGTATTCCATAGAGAGGCTCCGCCGCGGTCGGCCGCCATTCCTGGCCGAGCAGGAACTTAAAAAGTCCTATCTGACCTATAGCCGGTATTCCCGACACAAGCAGGAATACCGTTATAACTATTACAAAGGCGAGCGCCGTAAGTCCGCATATCGTAAAGATAACGTTCATTATCTTTTCAAGAAGCTTTGCTCCGCCCGCCGCTCTACGCCCTGCGCCGGCGGCCGGCGAGGCCGCACCCTTGATTGAATTGTTCATTGCTGAATTGATTGCGTCATTCATAGATTTCTCATTCCTTATCTTATGACAGGGATTGCTCCCGCCTTTTCAATTAAGTCGTCAGCTTCCTTGCTTGTTGCATAGTCAAAGAACTTCTGAGCATCCGCGCTGAGTTTAGCGTCTTTCTTTGTTACGAATACAAAGTCTCTCTGAATCTTATATGACTTGTCCTGAATTGTCTCTTTTGAAGGTGTTACATTCTCAACTTTGAGCACCTTGATTGTGTCCTTAACTGCTGCAAGTGAAGCATATCCGATTGCATTCGGGTTGCTTGCGACAGTCTGAATAACGTCGCCTGTCGAGGTAAGCTCTTGATTGTACTTGCACTTATCCTTTGTCTTTGTGATTGACTCAAAGCCGTCTCTTGTGCCCGACGCCGCCTCTCTGCCTATCAGAACTATAGGACCGTCAGCGCCGCCGACATCCTTCCAGTTTGTAACTTCGCCGGTGTAGATTTTTGCAATCTGGTCAACCGTCAGATTCTCAACACTATTCTGAGGGTTTACTATGATTGCGATACCGTCTATCGCTATAACTGTTCCTTCAAGTGTCTGCTTTTCTTCGTCCTTTAAGTCACGGCTCGAAAGACCGATGTCGCATCTGCCCTCTGATACCGCCTGGATTCCCGAACCCGAACCGGTCGGATTGTATGTAACCTTTACGTTTTTATTGTCTTCCATATATGCTTCGCTTAAATATCCGATAACCTTTTCCATCGAGGTTGAACCATCGGTCGATACTGTGGCTTGTCCCTGCGTCTGTGCGCTTGAGTCCGCCTTGCTTCCCGATGCCGCCTGTTCGGTGCTTCCGCAGCCGGCAAGCGCCCCCATTACCAATAATGCTGATGTTACCGTTGCTATGATTTTTTTTAACTTCATTTTCATCATAATCACTCTCCTAAATTATTTTTTTATCATTTACAAAGCCGATTATACCTTATTCAATGTTAATTCTGAAAGCCATTCTATGTTAATTCTATGTTAAGCTTTGAATTTACTTAAAAAAACAATCGTGTCAAAAAGTTATTTTCAGCAAGGTATTATAAAAACGCGAAAAATTTCATTTCTTTGCCGCCGTGGCAGGCAGGGCGGAACCAGGGGACGGCGGTTTATTAAAAATGAAATTTTTCGTTTATCAGAGTATATTTACACATTCAAGTTTTGAATCAACTTAAAAAATCAAAAACTTTTCGTTTCTCTATTGACAAATTTTAAATATGCGTTATAATATAGTTAGCACTCGTAAAGCAAGAGTGCTAACAAACAAAAACGAGGTGTTTAAAATGGCAACATATGAGTTCAAATCCGAGTCTAAAAGAATGCTCGATTTGATGATAAATTCAATCTATACACATAAGGAGATTTTCCTGCGTGAGATAATTTCAAACGCAAGCGATGCTCTTGATAAGCTTTATTATAAGTCGCTTTCGGATGAGAATATCACCTTTGACAGAGAGAAATTCTTCATTAGAATAACTCCCGATAAAGACGCGAGAACAATCACCATCTCCGACGGTGGTATCGGAATGAGCCGAAATGAGCTTGAAGAAAACTTAGGAACAATCGCAAAGAGCGGTTCTTTCGCGTTTAAATCCGAAAACGAGAAGAAGGACGACGTTGATATTATCGGTCAGTTCGGCGTAGGCTTTTATTCAGCCTTTATGGTTGCTAAAAACGTGACGGTCAAGAGCAGGAAGTTCGGTAGTGATGAAGCGTATAAGTGGTATTCTGAGGGCGCGGACGGTTATGAGATAGAGCCTTGTGACAAGGCGACCGCCGGAACAGAAATCATTCTCGCTCTTAAAGACAATACCGACGATGAAAATTATGACCAATATCTCGAAGAGTTCACCATCAGGAATTTGGTAAAAAAATATTCTGACTATATAAAATATCCGATAAAGATGATGGTAACAAAACAAAGACTGAAAGAACAGCCGAAAGACGCGGACAAGGACGCAAAACCCGAGTATGAGACATATACCGAGGACGAGGTTTTAAACAGTATGGTTCCGCTATGGCGAAAGAATAAATCCGAGCTTAGCGAAGATGACTATAATAACTTCTATAAAGAGAAATTCTTCGACTATGAAAATCCGCTTAAAACCATCCACACAAGTGCGGACGGAACGCTCAGCTATACCGCACTTTTGTTCATTCCGTCACGTCCGCCGTTCGATTATTATACAAAGGACTTTAAAAAGGGCCTCGCCCTCTATACCAACGGCGTAATGATTATGGACAAGTGCGAAGACCTTCTTCCTGATTATTTCGGTTTTGTCAGAGGACTTGTTGATTCGGCGGATCTTTCGCTTAACATTTCTCGGGAAATTCTTCAGCATGACCGCCAGCTTAAGACCATAGCGGCACATCTTAAAAAGAAGATTAAGAGCGAACTTTTAAATATGCAAAAGAATGACCGCGAGAACTATGACAAGTTCTATGAGGCGTTTAAACGTCCGCTGAAGTTCGGCGTATATGATAATTATGGTGTAAACAAGGACTTTCTTGCTGACTTGATTATGTTCTGGTCATCAAGTGAAAAGAAGAACGTTACCCTCTCCGAATATGTAGAAAGAATGAAGGACGATCAAGAATTCATCTATTATGCAAGCGGCGAAACGGTTGAGCAGATTGACCACCTTCCTCAGGTAGAGAATGTCAAGGATAAGGGTTATGAAATTTTGTACCTCACAGAAGACGTTGACGAGTTTGCAATAAAAATCTTAGACACATATAAAGAAAAGAAGTTTAAATCCGTATCTTCGGCGGACTTGAATCTTGAAGATGAGACAGCGAAGGCTGAAGAAGCCGTTGCTGAGGAAACAAGCAAGGACTTATTCACCGCCATGAAAGATATTCTGGGCGACAGAGTCGTAAAGGTTAAACCGACCACACGGCTTAAAAACCACCCTGTATGTATCACCAATGAGGGTGATGTTTCACTTGAAATGGAGAAAATTCTCGGTGCAATGCCGAACGGTGGAGTTAAAGCACAGAGAGTTCTTGAAATTAACATAAAGCATCCTATGTTCGAAAAGCTCAAGGCGGCCGAATCCGATTCGGACAAGCTTAAAAAGCTGACCGAGGTTGCATACGGCTGTGCCCTTCTTGTTGAAGGAATGAGCGTAGACGATGCCGCCGGCTTTGCCGACAGCGTCTGCGAATTGGTATAAGTTAAAAGGTTTGGTTTAGGGTATACGCCCTAAACCGAACCTTTTTAGGTTATCTTGGCGGTTCACAGCGCTTGCATGGTCTCAATCCCCTTGCCTTTGCATCACTCAGGCTTATCTCCTTCTTGCTCGAATTTAGTGACGGACAGCCCGACAAATGATAACACTCACCGTTTTTTGTTTTATATACCATTATTTTTTCATCTGTTATATCCGTTGTATCTATATCTTCGCTCTGTTTTGAACCGAAATTTTCTTTATCTTTTTCAGAATTTTCTTCTCTCTCATTTTCCTTATGGTCTTTCGGCTCTTCGGTCACAGAATCCGGCGTTTCTAACTCAATTTTAGTATCCTCATCTTCCGAATCATACTTATTCTCCGCATTTTGCGAAACTGTCTGAACAGCCTTTTCATTATCCGCCGCACTTTTATTATTAACCTCACACGAACAAAATACTAATGACAAAATCAAAAATATTATTAGGAATAGTGCGTTTCTTTTATTAATCTTCATATAAAAACCTCCGTAAATCAAAAAAGTGTGCCAACCCGAAGGCTAACACACCGAAAAACGCATTATCCCCGAATTGTTAAGGTTGTCACACACTTACAATAATTTGCACAGGCACAAGGGCATAGGCAAAAACGTGGGGTAATACGTTTTTACCTATTTTAATATGCCCCTTGCATGCTATTCATATTCTATTGTAAGTATGTGACCATATCATTATACCGCTGTTCTTAAAGCTTGTCAATACCAATTTTTCGTTAAACTGTCCGAGCGGCTTTTTAGTCGATATGCTCAGTACGAAGAGCATATCGACTTATGCACATTGTACTCTATATATAGACAATTGTCAATATATAAATAATATTTTATTATTTGGTAAAGGAGTGTAGACAAATGATTTCATATGAGCCATTTTATAAAACTTTAAAAGAAAAGAATATCTCAACATATAAGCTGATAAACAAATATGGTGTAAGCAGAAGCCTTTTAGACAGGCTTAAACATAATAAACCTATAAGTACCCAAACCTTAGATGATTTATGCTCTTATCTTGATTGTAAGGTCGAGGATATTCTATTATATATCAAGGAATAAACATTTATATTAATAAAAGTCTCCGCTGTCGCATTTTGTCAGCAAAATTTTTTAATTCTGTCCGTTTTATGACATAAATTTCACCCCGAACGAGTTATAATATAACAGACAAGCGGAGGTGAAAAAATGACGGTTTATATAGACAGCCTGTTTATGACGAATTTCTTTATGGACAGCGTTATTTTCTTTATCTGCGGAATAATTTCCGCGCATCGTCTATCCGTCCTGCGCACCCTCGGCGTTTCGGCGCTTTCGGCGCTCTATGGGTCGCTGATGTTCTTTCCCGGGCTTAATTTTATGTATGGTATTATACTTAAAATTATCGTTTCATCTCTGTTGGTTCTTCTCGCATTCGGAAAGAGCCGCTATATAAAATCATTGGTTTCGTTTTGGCTCACCTGTGCGGCGGCGGGAGGAATTGTTCTTGCGTTATCGCTTTTCACCGACTTTGGAAGGGTTATGCACACAATAACGTCAAACGGCGTTGTTTATCTGAATATCAGTCCGATAATTTCGATAATCGGAAGTATCCTCTTATACATATTGATGGAGTTATATCGGCGAATGAACATAAAAAACTTTTCAACAAGCCGCATCAGGCTTAAACTTAAAGTTTCATATATCGGAAGAGAATATACGCTCACCGGTCTGATTGACACCGGCTGTGAGCTGACAGAGCCGCTTAGCGGAAAACCCGTCATAGTGGCGGACAGCACGGTTTTTAAAGATATTCCCGTTCCGCTTTCGGAAATAGCGGTCAAAACAGCGATGGGAACGGCGAAGCTAAAGCTTATCCTTCCCGACAGTATAGTATGTATGTCGGATGAGTACATAATCGACAGAAAAACCCCTGTCGTGCTGAGTGAAGGCTCGCTTTGCCGCGACGGATTATATAATGCCGTTATAAATCCATCAGCGCTTATACATACACAAACAAAACAAGAAATGACAGAAAGTTCGGAGGTTCTCGTATGAAATCAAGGCTCAAAATTCTTTTATATAAAATTCTAAACTTCATAAGGTTACGTCTGCCCGGCGGTGTGCATTATGTCGGAGGGGGAGACACTCTCCCTCCTCCTCTCGACAAAGATTCCGAAGCAAGGTACCTCTCTCAGCTCGCCGATCCTGAACGGCGCGGAAAGGCGAGAAAGGTTCTTATTGAGCATAACCTGAGGCTGGTTGTATACATAGCGCGTAAGTTCGAGAATACTGGTATTGGAATTGACGATCTTGTGTCAATCGGAAACATAGGCTTGATTAAAGCGATTAATACATTTAATACCGATAAAAATATTAAGCTTGCCACTTATGCGTCACGCTGTATCGAAAACGAAATTCTTATGTATCTCAGAAAGACCAGCAACAACAAGACAGAAATTTCGATTGATGAACCGCTCAACGTTGACTGGGACGGGAACGAGCTTCTTTTGTCCGACATACTTGGTACGGACGATGACATAACTCAGCGTGGCATCGAAGAGGAAACAGACCGTCAGCTTTTAAAAATCGCTCTCGGACGGCTGTCAGAGCGTGAACGTTGTATAATGGAGCTTCGCTTCGGCATCGGCCGCGACGGTAAGGAAAAAACGCAAAAAGAGGTTGCTGATATGCTTGGCATATCCCAATCATACATCTCAAGACTTGAAAAGAGAATTATAGTAAGGCTTCGCCGCGACATAGACAGAATGATTAATGAATAATTTTTTTAATATTATTGAATATTATTCTTTAAAATGAACATAATAACTCCGTACAAAAGAATACAATATCAAAATTTTTTCAGGAGGTTTCCTTATGTCAAACAAAAACAACAATAATAACAACCAGAACAACAATCAGAATCAGAACAATCAGCAGAACAACAAACAAAACAACAATCAGAACAATCAGTCAAGATAAGTAACTAACCTCAAAGGGGCATACGGCGATTTTTCGCCGTGTGCCCCTTTAATATGTAAGAAACCAAACAAATATTACCTTAAAAGCAAAGGAAAACCGTTCTAAAGCAGCGTATCACCAGGGATTCATAAAACTTTTAAAAAAAAAATAAAAAATTTTCAAAAAAGGTATTGACAAAACGTCGAAAACCTTGTATAATGTACGAGTTGGCTCTGATAGAGCGACATAGAGATGCGAGCATGCTGGAACCGGCAGACAGGCACGTTTGAGGGGCGTGTGCTTATGGCGTGTGGGTTCAAGTCCCACTGCTCGCACCAT
>CADBUP010000104.1 GCA_902797885.1 uncultured Ruminococcus sp. | reverse complement strand
CCGGCCTCTATTCCTGCGTCCGCGTCCTCGACTATCATACAATCCTCCGGCGAAATATTCAGCATCTCCGCCGCCTTTAAGAACACCTCCGGGTCGGGCTTTGAATGTGTGATGTTATTCCCATCCGACACCGCATCAAAATAACCGTCAAGTCCTATCTGTTTCAGTATTATCGGCGTGTTCTTACTTGACGAGCCTATGGCAATCTTTATCCCGTTTTCTTTAAGATTCTCCAGCTTATCCATAACCCCCGGCAAAATATCGTCGGGCGTAAGCTCACAGATAAGCTCTTTATAATATTCATTCTTTCGCTCCGCAAGCTCCTGCTTCTCGCTTTCGGAATATTCTCTCTTTGCCCTTTCAAGCACAATATCAAGGCTCGCCATTCGGCTCACTCCGCGGAGCCTGTTGTTTATCTCGCGGTCGAAGTATATTCCCTCCTCGTCCGCCATCCTCTTCCATGCCCGAAAATGACAGTCATCCGTCGACACTATCACTCCGTCCAAATCAAATATTACCGCTTTTATCATTTGCCTACCTCCGTTATGCTTCCCTTTCCGTCCTTTATCTCGACCTTGTAAACCTTGTCTTTATATTCAAGCTTAAACGCCATTTTTGTCCATCCTTCAGGAAGCCTCGGCGTACACTTTAAGCCGCTGTCGGTTATTTCAATCCCGGCAAAGCCTTTTATCGCAACTATCCAGGCTCCGCCCTCTGACGCAGGGTGTGTTCCGCCTATATACAGCGTCCCGAGCCATTCCTTTCCGCCCTTGTTCAGGTCGGCTGCCGCCGACTTTATAAACAGCGGATACGCATAGTCCGTTTTTCCTATATAGCACGCAAGAAGCGAATACATACACGCCGAAAGCGATGAGCCGTGCTCTGTTATCGGCTCGTAATACTCCCAGTTCTTCTTCATTATGTCATTGTTGTAGTCGTTTTTGAACATACTCAGCATAGCCACAACATCCGCCTGTTTAAGCACCTGTGTGTCCGCGGCCACGCCGTATGCACCTCCCCAATATTCCTTTGGGTTAAGAAGTCTGCTTCTAACCTCATCTACGCTTGTATGTTCAAGCTTAAAATATCCGTCGAACTGTTCGATTATTCCGTTATTGTTCGGCTCTTTTATCAGCATATTCTCGGCCGAATCCTCGAACACCTCTTTAAGCTTATTCAAGTCATATTTTTCGTTGAGTGAATCATAGCAATTTTCATCAAGCTCTTTGAGCCTATCCGAAAGGTCCACCGCTGTTTCAAAAACAAACTTGACCATTCGGTTGGTATATGCGTTGTTGTTGACCCTCTCGTGGTATTCATCGGGGCCTACCACATCGCGTATCTCATAGAATCGGCTGTCCGCTTTCTTTATCAAAAGCGAACGGTACATTCTTGCACATTCGATGACTACTTCCATCGCTCCGTCCGACAAAATTCCATAGTCGCCGGTTGCTTCTATGTATTTCATTATTGCATACACAACCGCCGCCGATACATGGTACTGTTTATCTCTGAAATACGTCCGCATCGGTCTGTTTGTGAAAATATCAGTCACGTTATAGTTTGAGCAGGCCTCATAGCCGCCCTCCTGGCTCTCCCACGCATAATATGCGCCGTTTAGTCCGTACTCCTTCGCCTTTGTTCTCGCTCCGCCGAGGGTATCTATCCTGTACTGTATCAGCGTTTTCGCTATCTTCGGGTCGCTGAAGATAAAGTAGTCTATCATAAACATCTCGGTGTCCCAGAAAACCGCACCTTTATACACCTGACCCGAAAGGCCGCGCGCAGGAATTGACATACTTTTCATATTTCTCGGCGCAATACAGTTTAAGTGGTATATCGAATAGTTAAGCGAAAGCTCGGCTTTATCGTCGCCGTCTATCTCCACATATGACATATCCCATATCTTCTCCCACGCCTTTATATGCGCGCCTTTGAGCGCCGAATAGTCTATATTTGCGGCGCTTTCGTTCAGCTTGTTCTCATCCGCCGAGGTCGATACCGCCGCAACCTTTTCTATTGAATATTTCCTTGATGGCTCAGCGGTAAAGCATATATGCTCAAGCGCGAATTTATCATAAAGCTTCTTTTCGCGTTCCGCGTCAAAATCAATTTTTATGTATTCCTCGGTCTTTACCGAGATTCCTTTTTCGCCCGTGATTCCCGTCACCGATTTAATTCCGTCCGAATTTTCTATCTTCACCTCTTTAAAGTGCGGGCCGTTTATATCCCAAACATCACCGTCAATTCCCGTTACAACCTCAACGTCACATGCAAAGTCGGCGGAAACCGTGTATTTCATGCCCATAAAATGCTGGCTTGCCATTGATGCGAAGCGTTCACATTCAACGGTTATGCTTCCCTTTGGGGTTTTCCATACCGTTCTGCGGGTATGGATTCCGCGGTTTATATCGAGCGTCTGTGTATGCTCGGCCGGCTCAGCCTCCAAGACCGAATACTTTACGCCGTCTATTAGAATATAAGTAAAAAGCGGATTCGGCGCGTTTACCGACTCCCGCCACGAATCACCCACTCTGTCATAAATTCCGGCGAGGTTAATCGCACACATATTATTCTTGTCATATTCCTCAAGCGTTCCGCGAACGCCGAAGTAGCCGTTTCCCGTCAGGAATTTATTCCCGTTATGCGGAATGTCGTCCTTATCGAACTTATTTGATGTTATTGTTAATTCTCTCAATGTTCTGCCTCCGTCCCTATTTAGTTGTTTAACATCCATGTGCATTGGTTCTATCATCTACACTCTTAGTCGTACTGCAATAAAATGAGCATATTGTTTAGCAGGTTTTTTATATTATACTATCATAATTTTACCATAAAAAAAGAGGGTTTGTCAAGCCTCTTTTATATCAGTATTCATAAGTTTTCATCGTCATTTCCAAAAGCGTCATAAACAAAACGCAGGAAATGTAAATCAGGTCTGACCTTGCCCTTCGTAAATATGTGCGAAAATTTTCGCACATATTTACGAAAAAGCTCTCTGGTACGAATATTCACGGTTGTCCGTTTTATTTTGTCTGTTCTTCCGCCGTTTCAGAATAGTTATTAACTAAATTCTTAAGTTCCTCCGCGTTGCACAGCTCGGCGCAGGGTAACTGTCCTACTGCAATAGCCGCCATCATATTGTTCGCCTCATACGTATACGGGTGTGTGCCATCCGGGAAATACTTTCCGTTATCCCGATAAGGCGCCATATAATCAAGAAAATCAACAATAGGCCAATTCTTTTCGGAGGATAATGCCTTTAATGTCGCCACTCCGGCTATTTGATTCTTCTGATCCGCTGTTTCCTGCCTACCGAACGGTGTCAAGCCTATATAAAATCTCGGCGGCGTGGTACAGGTTTCTCCGATTCTATCCATTTTATCAACAAAATTCTTTTTGAAGCTGTCTACAGTAAAGTCTTCTGTCCAATAATCGTTATAGCCTAATACATTTATGACAACGTCCGCGTCCTCTGATTTAGCTGTTTTAAAAACATAAACGTCCGCATTGTCATAATTATTCGCGCATATTCCGCCCTTGCCGCAGTTAAATATCATATATCCGCCGCCGAGCATTTCATTCATCCTATGAGGCCACGAAAGCTCTCTGTCTTTCGGCCCGTTAATATCTACACGCTTTCTCTTGCCGTCGGTGATACTGTCACCGACGCAAACAACACGTATAGGCCTTGTATAAACCTTAAACGCGTCAAAGGTAACTCCGCCGCTTTGAGATTTAATCTCTATTGTATGCTTCCATCTCTTTAACCCGGTCTTGGTGAAAACGGTTCTGGCCGGCGCCGATTGTCCCGAATTCAGGAGGTTTTTAAGATTCTGAGTTTTTTCTTTGATACCGTCAATATAAATATCGATATTACAATCTGAAGCCGTTACGTCACAAATTAAGTCAATTCCGGTACCGTAAAAATCATATTTTATACTTCCTTCGCCTGTCAGAACAGCCGCGTCACCGTTTTGATAAAAACTGCCCTTATTGGTGTTATTCTCCCACTTGCCTGTGTAAACAATATTCGTATTCGTATTATTCACATAGGTCGGCGCGCCTGCGCCTGATTCCTCTGAGGTTTTCTCGTTGGTCAGAATAACAAAATCAACAGTATAATCCACGTCCTTTGAGTTATCCACAAAATAAATATCGTGCGTTTTTTTGGTTGTCACATCAGCCGCATTAATCTTAAACTCGGTAGTTTTAAACGTAAACTGTGTTTCGGTCGGATTTAAAGTTACCTCACCTATTTTCTTCCCGTTTTTACTGTCTAACCTAACTTCAAGCTTTCTGTTTCCGAGTGTTGAACCCGCGTTTATTATGCCGGTTCTTATGCCGGTCATATCAACATTTTCGAGCGCGAAGTATCCGCTTTTATCCGTTTTTGTCAAATACCGTCCGGCGTTCATATCATTATTTTCCACAAAACCGTCATTGTGTTTCGAGTCCTCAACCTCGTATCTGTTATAAAAAACGTCTGTTTCAAGCGGAACTTTATTTAAATTATCTGCCGAAAAACTCTTACAAAGCGGAACAATGTTACTTAAGCTTTCAAACACCATGAGAGCCACTCGACTTGTATTCTCCGTTTCAAATGTGAAAAGATATCTGTTATCGGATTTTTTTCCGTCTAAGCTCTCATTCTTCGTCTTAACGGATTTTAATTTCCCGCTTATGTCATACTCGGCGGCAAGCATAGTATAGTTCTGTTCCATCAGATACGGATTTATGACCTCAGCAAAGATTTTAATGTTTTTACCGTCAGCGGTTTTGACTATGCTTGTGTCTATCATATCCTCAAAGGTTCCGGCATAGCATGTACTGTCGCTTACAACGGCGTCCCCTGCTTTTACCAATATATTATTGTTACCGTCTGCATTTTCACATTCAAATGCAAGCGAATACGAACCGTCGGGGTTAACTTCTGTCTCATTTATATATTTAATATCATTTTGGTTATCCTTCATAAGAACCGTCAGTCTGTCTCCAAAACTTAGCTCATCTGCTTTAAGCTGACCTCTGACATAATACATATTGACGTTATTGCCGACTTTCGTTCCCGATGTCTCTGCAAATATGTTGCCGAACGGAAGTATAACAGCCAAAGCCAATGTTAACGAACAAATTCTTTTAAACATTTCATTTTCTCCTCTTTTTTTAATTTCTCAGAATCCCTCCACCGCCTTCGGCGGTCCCACTCTCTTTAGGCAAGGGAGGCTTTCGCCGAGCGTCTGACGGGGGGATATATGAGTTATCCACAGTTTTCGATTTTTTTATTTTACAATCAGCTATATCAGTTATTTGCCGGCAGATTCCCCGACTCATCTAAGCTGTTAAGCTCACTTTCAAGTTGACTGTGATTATATTTATCAGAACTGTCTAACGCGTCAAGCCTCTTGATTTCATTATCAAGAGCCGTTGAATCCAATAGTTCGGGACAAGGAAGGCTCATCTTTGCCGCGGCGGCCATAAACGAATATCCCTTTTCCGACGGATGAACGACATCTATAAAATAGAAGCCACGCTCTGCAACCCCATCGTTACGATGGTCTTTAAGCACATAATCAAAGTCAATTACCGGCCAATTATTCTTAGCCGCAAGCTCTTCCGTCCATTTTTTCTTTGTCTCCCACCAGGGTTTAAAATCATCATTCGTGTTTCCGCAAGGCGGAATAGCAACATACATCCGCGCATCGGGAGACGAGCCTTTAAGCTTACCCATTACGCTTTGATAAGTGTCTTTAAACTTTTTGCCGCCATTGTTCACTTCATCTTTAGTTCCGTAAACATTTTCTGAGTCATTTGTATAAAGCGCGTTTATGAAAATATCCGCATTAAGCTTAAGAGCGGTCTTTCCCTGCGAAAACACAAAGATTCCTTCGGTGGTCGAGCCGTTGTGACCGCAGTCAACAACATAATACCCTGTTCCGAGCCGTTTCTGAAGCTGTGCAGGCCACGAAAAAATGTGGTTTGCCGTGCCGACGCCGTCCGTTATACTGTCACCCATACAAGCAACAATAATCGGTCTTTGATAAACCTTAAACTTAATATCGTTTGCGGTTATGGCTCTATCGCTTACTATCTTTATCGTGTGATTCCATTTGGAAAGACCCGTCTTTGTATACACAGTACGGTCTTTAAGTTCCTGATCCTTATTTAAATTTATCGTTTTATCTTTTTTTCCGTCAATAAAAATTTCAACCTGTCCCGCATCCTTCGAAAGATTCGTGATATAATCTATTCCCGTTCCATAAAACGAATACTCGGCCGTCTTATTATCGTTGCTGAACTTTATATCATTTTCCTTCGAATAAAACGGCTTGCTGTCCTCGCCGTCTTCCGAAAGCCTCTCCGAAGACAATACAAAATGCTCAAGTATAAAATTGGCCGTGCTTCCCTCCGGTCTAACGATATACAGGTCGTGTTTACCGCTTGTTTCTTTAATTCCGGCATATGTAAGAGTATAGCTTAAGTCTGAGTCATGTGCGCTTCCACCGCCGTTCACCAGCGGAAGCTTTCCGATGAGGTCGCCTGTCGGGCCGCCTATTCTGAACTCAAGATATTCATTATCTCTGTTTGTGTCAGCAAGCGCGATAACAGATTTGACATTTGCCAAGTCTACATCTTTAAAGCACATATGGGTATCCATTTTTTTACACTCTTTATTTTGAACACCGAAGCTTCTGTCATCTGCTTTGACATTTTTAGAATTCTCCTCTGAAAACGTTTCGGCTTCAATGCGTTTGTACACGGTTTTTTCCGCGGTGTTCTTTATTTTATCCGCATTATCTCCGCCGAAGACAAACACCTTTCCGAGCGGCTTTATGCCGTTCTCTTTATCCCAGACGTATAGTCTGACCTCGGAAATATTTTTGCCCCCGTTATTATTCAGCTTAAGAAATTTTCTCATCATGCCGTCCGATGAATTTAAGCTGTTCGGAAATACATTCACGTCTATCAGCGTATTGTCCGTGCTGTATGCCGCCGCATACATAGTATAATCCCGGTTCATATAATAATCGTTTATAAGCTTAACTCCGATTTCTACCGAACCATTCTCATTTTCATTGCTTTTCACTGCGTCGGCTTCAATCATATCGGTAAAACACCCAATGGATTTCGCAGTTTCGGTGACATCCGTTTCACCGGCCTTAACCTTTAAAGTATAGCTGTCAATATTATTTCCACCCATAAATTCAAAGCTGTGCTTATAGTCGCCGTAATCATCGACAGCCGCTTCATTTATGTATGCAATATTATTGTTCTCATCCGAAAGCAATATTGTAAGCATATTGTTTTCAAGCGCCTCAGACTGATCTATATGTCCGCTCACTACCACTCTTTTTTCAATATATCTCGCCTGAACGCTTTTATTATCTGCCGCGGCTTCAGCCGAAGCCGCAACAGATAACGTACCAATCATAACACCGGCAACAATGCCCGAAAATATCCCATAAAAACTCTTTTTCATTTCCTTACTCCTTTTCCGGCAAAGCTAATTGCCGCTCTCTCAGTCTGATAGCTCCGCGTTTCTTTTATTTAATTCCGAAATTGCATAATCAAGCTTTTTCTTATTCATTATCTCGGGACAGGGAAGGGAGAAATTCGCTATCTCGGCCATAATTCCGTATCCTCTGTTGTTTAAATGCAGACCGTCCGTATAATTTTGACCTTCGTCCAAAAGCGAGCTTAAAAAATCAACTATCGGCCAGTTGTTTTTGCTTGATATTTCGTCAAACATCTTCCATACAACAGCTTTTGCCTCCGCAACGCTTTTTTCTCTGAGCGGCGGCTTTGAAATATACATTCTCGGCGAAACCTCGCTATAACCCTTTATCATATTCATAAAATCTGTATAATCTTTCTTATATGTTTCGGCATTAAACGACGCCCAGCCGCCGCAGTAATCGTTGGTTCCGATAGCGCATATAACAATATCCGCGTTTAAAAGGCTTGTGCTTTGTTTCATCCACTCACCCTGCCATGATTCTAAGGTACAGCCGTGCTTTGCGTTATCAAAGACAACATATCCGCTTCCCAAAAGCTTTTGAAGCTGTGCCGGCCACGAGAAACTCCCCTGTTCGGTTGAGCCTGTTCCCTGGGTAATACTGTCGCCTATACATACCACGCGTATCGGCGAATGATAAACCTTAAACCCGTCAAGATAAAGCTTTTCGCCCGTTATCTTTTTTATCATAACCGTATGCTCGCCGTCCGACAGATTCGCCCTGGTATAAACACAGCGGGCAAGCGTTTTTTTGTTATACAGGTTTAAAGTTTTATCAAACACACCGTCGATATATACGTCCGCATAGCCGCAGTCACTTCCGATAACGCCGTTTATATCCACGGCAGTTCCGCTGAATTTAAGCTCTGCTGAGGCATTTTTCTCACCGGATTCTTTATATTTATTTTCATTTTCATTTCCACTTACACTCCAGCTTCCGGTGTATTTAATATTTCCGTCAGTATTGCTTATCACGTCGGGCTTTATCTTCTTATCGGCCTTATCGGTCAGGCGGATAAACTTAATCTTGCAGCTTCCGCTTTGTTCTTCACTCTTTATATAAAGCGTGTGCCTTCCGCTCAGCATCTTAGAAAGATCCGCACTTCCGTAAACGGCAATGTAATGATTGTTTGAATATCCGTTTATAACATATTCTCCGATTTTGTTCTCGGTTTTAATCTCATCGGCATAAATTCCAAGCTTAAACGACTCGGAGCTTGCGCCGGCATACATCTGGATCGCGTTCATATCCGTCATATCGACATCGTCAAACGCAATAAATCCGCCCGTTTTGGTCAACTCCGCGCCGTACGGATTCCCCTCTTGCTTATCGCCGTATTCGTTTAAATCGTTTACGCTGCGTATAAAGCCATTTGACTTTGATGTATTATAGTTTTCGCCGCCGATATATCTCGCCGTGACGGGCGAAAGTCTTTTATCTTCGCCTTTGACGAAGTTCTCGGTCAGCGGCTTAATATCGGTCATACTGTTAAAGACAAACGCCTTAGCCGCCGACATGTTCTCAGGTCTTTTAAGATATGTCCTGAATGAATTTTCGGTTCCCGTCAGTGCTTTGTCCGATATTACCGTGTCACAGAGCATGCCGTCCTTATCGTATACCGCGAAGACTATTGAACAATTCTTTTGGTCTTTATACTTATTAACGGTTTTTGTACAAAACTCAACAAGTCCGCTCGACGCACCGTCATAAATATCCACGTTTATAATGTCTTTAAAGGAAGCCGCCTCGATAACCGAGTTTGTTACATCATTGCTTCCCAGCTTCATCATAAGTGAATAATCCGAAACTTCACCGTCGAATTCAAACATAAGCTTGTATCCGCCGTCGAAGTCGGGATATATCTCATCGATATATCCCACTCCTTTGGCAAAGCCTTCGGGTGTATCTAAGTCCACGCCTTTTTTAACCATCATAAGCGTTATGCTCTCATCCTTATCAAGCTGATAAGCGGGAAGCCTTCCTTCTACATAAACCATATCGTCATATATTTTAGTTGATTTTGTATTCGGTTCTTCTGCCTGTACCGCGGTTACCGCCGAAACGATAACGGTAAATGCGGCAAGCACACTTAAAAATCGTCTGATCATTTTTTTCTCCCGTTAATTATTTAACCTCTACACTCTTCACTATCGGCTTTATTGTATTAAGGCTGTCCCACATAAACGCCTTGACGCACTTTACACTTCCGCCCTCCGGAACGCTAAACGATACATCTCCACTCTGCATAGCATAGCCGTCAACGTTTCCTTCTGCATTTTTGACCTCGGTCTTTTCCACTCCGAGCATCTTATTATTCTCGCCGTAATATGCAACAATCGCGTATAAAGACTTAGAGCTGTCGCCCGTTGTGTTCTTAGCCGAAACTTTAAACTTATAGTTTCCGCCGTTTAACATCGCCTTTTCATCTGTAAGGGCGCTTTCGGTGTTATCCTCATTAACCTTAACAAAGCCATAGTCCGAAATGGTATAGCTTCCCTCGCCTACGGTGAAGTCATATACAAAGCCGTCTACATCGAGGGTGTAGTGGCCCGCCGCAAGGAAGTTATCAAGTGTCATAATATTTCCGTTTTCAGCTTTGGCTACCTCCGTTACACCTTTTTTCAAGGTAATGCTTGACGGGGTAAAGTCAGCGTCAACGCTGATCACCTTTGCGCCGGGCTCGGCGTCTGAAAGGAACATTGACTTGCCGTCAACTCCGGTGAGCGTAATGTTCTTTATTTTTTTCGATACAGAATACTTAATCGTATCGCAGTTTAATTTAGTCTCCGCCACGCCCGATATAGCCTGCTCATTTCCGTCAGCGTCGGTAACCTTAGGAACGGTAAGAGTATAAACCGTATTATCCGCTATATCGCTTACGGTAAGGCGAATCCTGCTTTGAGTGAGCTTTTTCGCTTCGGTTACCATTATGCTATTATCAACCTTCCAATTATCCTTGTTAGTGAGCGCTGTAATTTCGTCCTCGGTAAGAGATGTTCCGAACTCGATATCTACTGTTTTATTAGTTTGGTCAACAGTCGGAAGAGCGGTAAGACCCTCGTCAAAGTGTGTGACTTTTAAGTTATCAATGTAGTAATCTTCACCATTCTCAGAGCTGCTTTCGAATCCTTTAACTCCTTTTTCTTTTAATGCCGACCAGTCATTTTCTCCGCCAGCTAGCTCCATCGAGACCTCGCTCAGCTTTTTACCGTCAAAGTAGCCGATTATCATTCCTTTATCAAAATCAAGAATCATATCGGCGCGGTGAGTTATTGCCGGTCCGCAGTCGTAAGCAACATGTCCTCCAAAGTATTGCCAATCGGTTGTGTTTGTCGCAAGTCCGAAACGTTGATAACATTCTCCCATTATACGATACTCTGCTCCGTTGCCGACTTTTACATTAAAATTTCTTTTCTTATCTTTTGTGCTAAATTCTTCCTTTGCAAGTTCTTCGGTTATATCAAATCCGATGTAAACCCTTCCGGTATTATATGTCTGATTAAACGAAATATCTATATTACCCTTATGAGCGATATTTGAAGAATTATCCAATGTCGGGAGGTTAGCCATACCGTCCTTGCCCGCGATGAAGCTGTCAAAGTCGACAAATGCCGGAATATCATAAACGCCTGTGAACATAAGATCATTAAGAGACTTACCCGGCACTTTTTCGGCATATGCATTATCATAATATATTTCGCTTGTTCCGCCTGCTATTAAGCAAAAACCTTTTATGCTCGTAAGTTTTTTCTTGTTATTTTCAGTCCACCAAGGTACTTTTGAGATATCTTGTTTTATAAACTGAATTTCCCCGTTCGTATTTGTTATTTTGTATCCTATTATATCATTCTTCAGGTCGACAAGAATCTCAAAATTGTTGACACCCGTTGTATCTATCTTTTCTGTCGCGGCGTTAAAATCACCCTGCCAATTGCCATCTGTTGCGGGCGCCCGCAAAATGGTGCCGTTACTCAATAACTGCATAAAAGGATAAACTGAATTATCATCGCCGACAAGAAGGAATTTAGATATGTCGTCATTCGGATAGCTTTTTATCTTCATATCAAATTTGATACGCAGAACGCCGTCATCCGTCTTAAAGTTTTTTGAGTTATCGTCAAGAGTACTGCCAAATCCCATAAATACCTTGATATCGCCTATAGCTAAAAGCTCATTATTTTCAACTTTAAACTTATTTGCATCAGTAGTAGGCCATCCCTGGAAGCCTCTTACACCTACTTTCGGTTTATCGGCACTAAAATCATCATCAAAAAGAACGTTAGAATTCGTCTCATCCGCATAGGCCGGAACAGAGATTCCCGACAAAAGTGTTACCGCTGTGCATACCGACAGGAAGCACGACATTAGTTTTTTAAACCCTTTTTTTAACATTATATTTCCTCCTCTTATTTCACGGCATCTTAAATTTATAATAAAAGCATTTAATGTTTATGCATTTATCACATATGCCGCGCTTAATTTATAACATTATTATAACAATTGGTCAGAGGGCATACAAGGACACAAACGTGCCAAATACACCCTCATTTCGGACATCTTTTTATTTTTTAAGTCTGTAAAGTCTCAGAGAGAGTGCTAGCGCCTGTTCTATAGAGGTGTTTGCATAGCCTGCTCTTACCTGCTCGGCGGTGATGTTTTTCGGCGCGAAATTACCGTCGCCCACACCTTCGATTATTCCGGCCGACGCCATCTCATAGACCGCGTCTTTAGCCCAGACAGAAATATCCCCGTCGTCTGAAAATTTCACTTCTTTAACCGCCGAAAGCTCTTTCATCAAGCCTCTGTCATATGCCGTCTTGTATACTCTGTCGAGAATCACCGCTGTTTCTTCACGGGTTATCGCCTCCATGGGAATGAACATATCGGCTGACTTTCCGAGCATAACGCCCGCATTATACGCCATAAGCACGTTTATATCGCGCGTGTCGGAGAACGAATTTTCTTTCGGAAGCGTTGTCTCCAACCCGAGACCGTTTAAAAGCGAAACGACAATCCCCGCAAACTCGCGGCGGTTTATCGAACGGGTGAGGTTTTCTTTATCCAAAACTTTCGGATAAAGTCCGAGCTCAGCCGCGGTCTTCACCGAATCCGCCGCCCAGTCGGACACGCCCGACCAGGTAACGTCGATTTTCGGTTCGTTGTTCTTATCCGGATTGTCGATTCCCGGATTATCAGACGGCTTTGCTTCCTTGCCTATCGCCGCCGTGTCGGACCAATCCGAGTATATAAAAGAGCCGTCGGAAAGCTTGGTAACAAATCTGATTCTGATATATATCGTGTGAAGTTTAAGATCAATCAAGCTCACATTATTAAAATACGCGTCCTGAAGCTTATAAACATAAGGAGTCATCAATTCATTAAGCCCTGTCGTAAGCCATTCGCTTTTAACATCGCTGTACAAATTAAGTATATCCCTCTCCTCGGTCTTTGCGCCTGTCAGTTGTTCGGATCTTTCAGAGCTTCCCGAATAGTCCCAAACCTCTGAATTCTTGCTTGACAATGTATCCCACTCGGAGCGGTATTTGTCATAGACCCATGATTCGGTATTATCTATCGACCAATCTATCTGAGCCTTTGCATTTACCGTTTCCGCGTTCTTTCCGTAAGCGGAGATTCTTTCTCCTTCATCCATAGATAAGAATCGGGATAAGTCATCTCCCTTGTCGAACGATATATTCAGCGTAAAATTATACAGATATTTTACTGTTGTATTTGATTTATCGCGTATTGTTATATTGCTCGGCTTGTCCCATTTTTCCGGAAGCTCCGCTTCTGCCGCGGCGGCGGGGACAGCCGCAGCAGCCAAGGTGACAGCCGATAACAGAGCCGCTATTCTTTTAAAATGCTTTAATATTCTTCTCATTTTGCTGCTTCTCCTCCTAATCTTCTTCATAGATTACTATCATATTTAACTCTCCCGCATGTGCCTGAGCTATAATCTTAGAGCAGTTGCTCTTTGCGTCCTCATAGCTTCGAAGCGCGGAGGAATCCGCTTTGTCAATCCTTATTTTTCCGCCGATATTTTCAACCTTAATCATCGGAGCGTCAGACAGCTTTCCGCCTTCTTTTGCTTCTCCCCCTATCTCATACGCCCATGTTCCGTATTCGCCGTAGAACTTACTGAAATATGCAAGTGATACACGGTTGTCCGCGCCGATGCCGTTTCTTCGGTTAGTGCCGTCAAGACTGCCGAGCCATTGCTTTTCGCTTGCGTCATACATAATCTGAAGCTCAAGCATCTCGGTATCGGTCTGAAAAGCGGCCATAACGCAATCGCCCTTTTCCACGGCACGGTTTCCCGTATCGCCTCTTGAATCGCATATAGGCTTATTATCAGCCATAGTGTATATTGCATGTGCGCCTTCTCTGGTACAAACGTCTATCGCCGTCACAACATCGCCCTTGCTGTTCACCGTGCTTATTACATCATCCACAACAAACAAATAGTTCCATGACTCGTCCATACCGATCTTCTGGTTTGAAGACAAATCCATAACGATTATGTCGCAGAGAAAGCTGTTTCCGTTAAACTTGTATGCCGCACACTTATAATCCCTTGCCCACTGAAACTTTATAGCCTCATTTATCGGTTTAACGCTGAAATCGCTTTCCTCTGCGTCACCTATCTCGTCATCGCTGGGTATCGACAGAACCATTGTGGATTCTTCCACATAGCTCATCGGCTGAAAAAGCTTCCACGGTATAAAGTTGTGCATTCCCCATTCCAGGTCACACTTCAATGTATTTTCGTTTTCGGCCGTACTTCTTTCTCCGGTGTCGATATTAAAAATTTCATCGTTTGCATTTGTTTTATAAACAATAATCTGACGAGCGTTAAGACGTGATAAAACCGCGTTGGCATCCGACTCCTTGCTTAAATCATACTTTTTTTCATCCATCTTAACCGAATCAGCAAGCTTCATTATTTTTATCTCCTGTTCGGAGGTATAGACCTTCAGATTTATATCACACCCAAACGCCCTTTGTGCGGATACCTTATATACATATCCCCACTTTTCCGCAGCATCACCGTTTGAGTAATCCACATCCGCCGCTATTCCGAGTGAATTGAGCTGAAGCCTAACAGATTTCCCCGGGGAAATATTTATTTTTTCCGCCGTATACACATCGATGGGAATCTTATATTCCTCATCACCGGATTTGATTATCGCATATTTATCATCAACGTTTATACTGTCTATCTTAACCGTCAGGCTTTGAGTCGAAACCGAAATGTCAACATAATTTTCGGACTGTATAACATTTAACAGTTCTCCGTGCGATATATCCGAGAGTTCAATTTCCATACCGCTGTCCTGACGGAGTCTTACTGTCCTTTCTCCGTTTTCTTTAACATTTATCGGCGGTATTTTCCCGCGTTCCGCATAGATTAACGAGTTTGTCAAATCAATGCTTCCGCAAACAACATTTTGAATTTCGTTTATAATAACCATTTTATAGGGCGAATCGCCTATAAACTCTACCGTTCCGGCTTTTATGTCAAAAGCCTTGCTGATATTCTGAGACACAACCGCACCGTTCTTAATAATAATCGCCGCACTATCTATCGAAAGACTGCTCTTTTTATCTTTTTTATCGTTATATCTTAACTGATAATTGTTATATTCTGTTATATCATCCGCATTTATTTTGATGCTTTCATCATCGTCTTTTATGTAAACCGCCGTGAATTCATCCGAAGATGTACTGCCGTTGTCGCGGAAGTAGCATATAACGCTATGTCCGAGAAAGCTCTCGGAATTTTTTATATTCTCTGACGACATAAGCTTATCACCAACTCGAAGCTTTCCCTTCTCGGGCTTCTCTTTTTCGTCAATACTTATTCCCCAAACGCCGTTTACCTTATCCTCGATCTTATAAATATCGTGATAAAGTGAGAGCATAGTCTCGCCTGTTTTTTCATACTTACCTGTTTCGCCGCCGTACATTGTCTGTTCAAGCGCATCTATCGTCATCGTATTAAACATAATCTCGAACGCCTTATAGCGAAGGCAGGTATCTCCTCCGACTCCGTCAACACCGTTTAAAATTCCGATTTGGCTTGCAACGCTCCGGTAGCCTGTCGGGTAGCCGCCCTTTGCTTTAGCAAGAGTGTCATATCCGGCAAGCCCAACCATAACTTTTATCACCTCAAGCATAGTCGCATTATCATCGGGCCTGTATTCGGTATCGGGAGAGATGATTCCGCGCTGAACAAGCTTTTCGACGCTCGATGCCGCCCAATGATAATTGGGAACGTCTTTAAAATATGTATTCTCGGTTATTTCGGCTTCGTTATAGCCAAGCATACGCGCCGCATAAACGGCGAGGTCTGCTCTTGTCAGATTCTGATCGAGTCCATAGGTGCCGTCGTCAAACGCGGTTATGATTCCAACAGCCGAAAGAACACCGAGGCTTTCCGAATTCATAAGCTTGCTTTCATCCTCCGCCGCTTTCGGTGCTTCGTTTTCCGCGCCGAAGGCAGCAGATGAAAACGCAGTCATAAATACCGAAACCACCGTCAGCATACAAATAATATACTTATAGAATAATCGTTTTTTCATTATTGTTAAACCCTCCGTAACATTTTGCTTAGTTTGACATATTCTCTGTTTCCGAAACGCTTACATACGCCAAGAGCCGTTGAAGCATTACCGCCGCCTCGGCACGTGTCGCACCGTCCTGCGGTCTGAACTCATTATTTTCATCTCCGCTTATGATTCCAGCGGTCTGAAGAACAGCGACAGCCTCGGCTGCATACGGTGAAATCATATCATTATCCTCAAATGTCTTCTGAGCGAATTTTTTATCAAGCTCTGTTCCGCTTGCCGAAACCGCATTATAAATCATCGCGCACATATCCTGTCTTGTTACCGGAAGGCCGCTTCCGAACATATTTTCGCTTATTCCGTTTACAATTTTGTTGTTGTAAACTGCCGAAACATACGGGTAAAACCAGTCATCGGATTTCACATCACTAAACGGAACGCTTCCCGACCCCGAAAGCTTAAATATCCCCGCGATTATTTTCGCAGTCTCTTCTCTTGTGATATTGTCGTTCGGTGCAAAATGCTCGGCGTCCTTTCCCGAAACGATTTCCTTTTCAGCCAGGTCTTTTATCGCGTCCCTTGCCCACTCAACATCACCGAGATCCGTAAACTGAACCGGCTGTTTTGTCGTATCCGTGGTGGAAATCGGTGTAGGCGGCGTTACCCTTGAAATGCTCGAATCAGCCTTGAATCCGCCTCTACTGCTTCCGCCGGTTCCGTTGCTTCCGCCTTTTGACGGTTCTTTATAATTGGTATATGCCGTCTTTAAAGCAGCCTTATCCGCAAATTGCCTTTTAACAAGGCTTTGATACCGTCCTTGAGTACCTATCGAAGTGTCTATTTCGATAAAGCCGGAGAAATCCTCCATTATAGCCTTTACATTTCCCCAACCGTCCGGGTTCTTAATAACCTCAAGTATTAAAGCCTCTTTTAAACTATCATTATATTCTTTCTCGGTCTTAAACCCCTTCCCGCTTATTCGGGCGGTTACAGCCCTTTGCATCGTCTCGTCAACAATCTCTCTGTTATACCAATCCTTTATATCGCTTGACTTAAAATCAAGCTCTTCTTTATAATCAAAAATATTCTGCGTTTGGCTTCCGTTCAAGGCCGCAGCAGCCGAAAGATTACGTAAGGCGAGCTTTCCCTTTTCTATATCCGAGTCTGCTTCGGTTTTTAACTTTCCGTCCTTTAACCCGTTGTTAAATAACAGCTCTGCGAGGTTTTTCTTCGCCGCGGCATTCAAATTTTCATAAAGCTCAAATGATAGGCCGAGTGCTTTTTTATTTGTTTCTATATAAACCGCTATATCGGAAATTTTCTTCTCATCCGTATCGCTTCCCTTTGCAATATCGGTAAGAGCTCCGACCTTTTCTTTAAACTCTTTGTTATTACTGAAATTAAATTCTCCACTTCCTATCTGTGTACCTCCGCTGTATGCATACGCTTCATAATTCTCGCTGTTCCCCGCAACGCTTAAATCAAACGTGAACTCACCGTTTTCATCGGCATCGGTCTGATCAATAAAACCGACATATTTGTTCACAGAGTTATCAACAGCCCTTTCAAGCGATTTTTTATTCCACTTTTCTCCATCCTTAACAAAAATTTGAAGAAGAACCTGCGCGTTCCCTTCTGCCTTTCCGCTGATTTTGTATGCGCCCTCTGAGCCTTTCGGCTCAATCTTTAGTCCCTCTGCTGATACTCCGGCCTGCAGAATTAATGCCGCCGCAAGTAAACTTCCAAACACATAAAGCTTTTTCATCTATGCTCATTCCTCCTACTGTTTTATTCAATCACGACCATTATCTACAGTCGCTTTAATTATTTCATAATCTCTTTAAGCGGCGACAAGGTCTTTAAGTCCTCCCAAAGAAGAACCTGCGTCCCGTCAGCACCTTTAAAAACGCTTCCGTCTACATTAAACCGATAATTACCGCCGCCGACATCCACGCATTCGCTCACCGTCCTATATTCGGTATATTTAAGCTGATTATCCGCTTTAACCGCGAGAATAAGAACTGCATTTTTATACTCGTTCGGGTTCTTAAAATATGCCGAAACGGAAACCGGCTCAGCCGCATCGATATCTTTCACGTCTCTGACAAGCTTTTTTCCTTGCTTAAGACTTGTTTCTATATCCTGCTTCAGCTCAAACATAACCTCCGTTTCAATTTTGCTGTCCGAGGACAATGTTAAAGTGTACGTTCCGGGTGTTATCTCCGTCTTAAACGAAGCAGAGTACCGTCCGTATTCATCGGTTAAAGCATTATCGTACCACGCGGGTATTCCGTTTGACGGCGAAACGCTCTTTTTCTGTGACGGGAAGAACGCTGCCGTGCACAGCTCGGCATTTTTGCTGTCCGATACGCCGCTGAACTTAACCTTGCCTTCGGCAGAGTTAATGCCTATGCAGTATGCCGAAGCCGAATCTGAAAATTGAGACTTTTTATCTGCCGGTGCTGCTTTAAAACGGTTTATATATCCGTTTTCCGTCCATATAACCGTATAATTATTTTCCGAACTTACCTCTGCATAATAAGCTTCTCCGTCTCTTTTTAACTCATAATTTACACTATTTCCGTCACTCGTGCTGATTGTCGGCTTGTTTTCCTCCGAAACCCCGGAATCCGCACCTAAATTTATGCGCGCCGTCTTACTTTCGCGATTCACGGTATAAGTCGGAATATTGTACTTCGGTACTTTTATATATGAGACATCGCCCGAAAGCTCAATTTCATATTTTCCGCTCTCACTCTCTGAAACCGTTTCGTTTCCGTAAATATCGGCTATAATTATCCGCGGAGACTTAAAATCATAGCTTAATTCTCCGCTTCCCCACGCCGCATATACCATATCGCCGTTTTTCTTGGCGTACTTATATAGATTTTTACCGTCCTCATCGTATATGACCTCAGATGATACTGCATCGCCTATCTGAACATTCATATTTGAAACGGCAAGATACGCGGGTTTAGCCGCACAGGGAACATCAAGAAGATCGCTTCTGTTTGCCTTTAAAATTCCATACTGAGCCTCTATTTCCCCTTTATCCGTATCGCCGTCTCTCCATGAGTATATAAACATTTTATCAAACGTCTTATGAGCGTTTGCCAAAATATAGTATGAAGTGATTATCTGTGCCTGACGCTCGGGTGTGGGAGCGTCTGTGCCCGAGGTCGACGCTCCGAATTCCGTTGCCCAGATCGGGTAATTTTCCAGTCCATAGGCGGATTCATCTATCTCCTCGATTCTATTGACAAGCGTTGAAACCGACGGGTCCGGAATATACGGATGGATGCTCAGCACGTCCATAAGCGGACCTTTGTTTTTTTCTTTTATTCCCTCAAGCATATTATTAATCCATACAAGAGGAATATTTGATATTGCTCCGCCGATTATCTTAAAATCGGGAGAACTTTTTTTAACGGCTGTGTATACATAATCAAGAAAATTCACATAATACTTTGCCTTTTCATAATAAGCGTCATCTTGCCAATAACTTTTCGGTGGAATATTAAATGCGTCATTGTTGTATTCATTCCACAGTTCGAAGCAGTTAACGCCCATGGCTTCAAGATCCTTTGCATAATACGCGGCATATTCGGCAAACGTCTTCTGTGCCCCGTCGGTATACAAGGGATATTCGTCAGTGAACAATCCGCCTTCCAAAATCGGCATAAACTTCATCTTTCGCGTAGTAATTTCACTAATGTATTCGCTCAGCACAGCCGGAATTTTTCGCGTGTATGTTCCGTCATTGTTTTTGACCACATAATTGGCTATGTCAACATTATCCCTGACCCAGCCTATACCGGCGTTTGAGAATAAATCGAGAACGGTCTCGGATGAATTGTTCCAGTTCATGTGATCGCCGAGCGAATAGTGCATACATATACCGAGGTTATCGTTTAGAATCTCACCGCGCCCGGAATTCACATATGAAAACTCATAGCTCCTTTCTGCTATGCCGCCTCCGTCGATCAGCTTAATATTCAGGGTATACACTCCGTACTTGTTTGGCGGGAAAATCACTTTTTCTTTAATAACCGGTGATGATACAAATTCCGCATTATCCGTTTTCGTATAGCAGACATTCCCGTTTTTATCAGTAACACTTATTGTCTTTTGATAAGTTTTCTTCGTCTGCCCCATATCAAACAGCTTTATGTCAAAAGAAATCTCATCGCCCGTATAGAAAATATTGCCTGTTCTTCCGCTGTCTGCCGATATTTTTACCGGAACTCCCGATTTAATCTTCTTAACCGAAACGGCAGCGATAACACACGAATTTTTCAGATATCCGTCGGCATAGCTGTATGTACCCACCATAAAATCATAGGAGTTACTTTCGTATTCTATACCTCCGTTAAATTTCGGCGCCTTTAGGACAACGGTTTTTTCTTTCCATTTGTTTGTGTTATCAAACTTTATTTTTCCGCCGGATTCCTTTGAAAGATACTGTGAATCATAAAACAAGCTGATTTCGCCTTGACCCGAGTCAAAATATACTACCCTTAGCTCAACATCGCTTCCATCCGATATATTTGTCAATTCATCATCGGTAACATCAAAGAGTATGCTATGCTTATCTTTGGACGAAGTAAGCCGCCATCCGTTTATTCCGTTACACTTAACCTTTTCCGCATCCTGCCCGTTAACCGAATAAGCTCTCATACCCATACTGACCTGATTTTCTTTCGAAAAATCCGCATATGTACTTCCGAGATCAAATCTATCACTTATATCTCCGCTTCCGTACGCCTCGAAATTAAGTTCTGTGTTTTTCAGACTTTGATTATCCAGAAAGTCTTTTGCTTCCGAATTAATTATACATTTATAACTTCCCGCCTCTATGCCGTTTTGAAAATGAATACGGCACACGCCTGCGTCAAGCATTTCCGTACTCGAAATCGAAAGATTTTCACCGCTTTCAACCGACACTATGCTTATCTCATTTTTTCCTATTCCGCTGTCGGGCTTAATATCAAAAGGGAGTCTGATATCAATTTGTTTATCGCCCGCCTCAATCTCTGATATAATTTTTGTTTTTCGGCATTGCATTCCCTTTGTCAGCTTAATGTTGTCAATATACAGCGAACCCTTTGACTGTCTGTCTTCCAAGGCAAATTCAATTCTTGATATAGGATACATTATTTTTTCAATGATAGAATCGTTTCCGATGTACGCACCGTTTATATAATAATCTATTGTATTATTGTCTCCGATATTAAGAACCATGGACACACTGTACCACTTGTTTTTCTCATATTTTATTCTGCTGTCGTTATAAGCGCCCCAGCTCTCCATACCCGGGCAATATCCGATGTATCCATCCCCTACCATAAATGTCTGACCCATGTCATATCCACCGGACGCTTTTCCGAGTCTGCACATAAACAATCTTCCTGTTTCGCCCGCTTCCGTATCCGGAACATTATCAAGCATCAAGTCAAAGCTAAGAATATACTTTCCGCTTGACAATGCGGTATCGAAATTATACGTTAAGCGATCGCACAGCTGAGATTCTACTTCTCCGCTGTCGCTTACATACGGATTTTTCCACTGAAATGATGTCCCCTGAAAATCACTGACCTCTTGTGCATTTCCCTGAGAGTTGCCCGCTCCGCTGACCTCACCTCCGAAGTATTGCGAAAAATCCTCATCCAGTAAAACCCCCGCATCCTCCGATGTCGGTTTTTGGTCTGCGGCAAAGGCCGGGCTTAAAGTGACAATAATACTGCAGATTACAAAAACAGCGGTAAACCGATACAATCTCATACGCTCACCTCCGTAAACATTCCGCTATTCGTTTGAATCACTCTGCTTTAAGTTCAACGGCGGCTACAAGAGGATTCCTTATATAGCTCTCGTTCGACTGAGTTTCTTCAATAATAAAGCCCTTAATTTTGTTCGCGCCGCCTGCACTTAAGTTGTCAATTTTAGCCTCTGTTCTTTTACGCGTTAAATCAGCTTTTGTTAGCTTAAAATCAGTCATTTTTCCGGCGCTGTCATATGCACAGAATAAAACATAGATGTTTTTTTCGCTATTGTTGGTATTAATTATCTCTGCGTTAAGGCTATCTGCCTCCGATATAGCCGCGGCTTCCGTGCCGTCGTTTTTTTCAAACTTAAGGCTTCGCATTTCAAACTTTCCGGCTCCGGTCGTGAACTTTCTTGTTGAATTATCAACTTCGCTTACACTTGACGGGATATTAAGCACACATTCTTTACCCGCACCGATAATATCATCAAACCTCATCGTATAAATATTCCCGTTTAGCTCTCGCTCTGTCTCGACGGTCTCTCCATCGACCGCAAGAGTTATATTATCAAGGTCGGACTTAGCGATGCCGGAATTCAGTTCAAATTTTATCTGCGCTATCTCATCATTCGGAGATAAAATTCCTTCTTCATTTCCCTTTGCGTCAATAAGCGTTATCGCAGAAATCACGCTGCTCCCCGAGCCCGAGAAATATACTCTGTTATCCGAAAGCTTTTGATTAAACAGACCTGTAACAGTATTGGGGAATTCAACATAATATTCTTTAGTGTTATCAAGCGTACCGCTGTATTTAATTCTGTATGATGTTGCTGATAATTTCGTTACGCTGTCTGTATTTAACTTTCCGGATCCGCCGTTTTCGGCAATCTTTACATACGACGTTGTAATCGCCGCCTTATCCTCGTTTGACAGCGGCGCATTAAAATTAATGTCTATATAGCTGTCATTTTTATTCACATTTAACGTCGGTCTGATATAATCATCTATATCGGTCAAAAGGAGGTTATCAATATACCAGGTTCGGCACCCCGGAGCTGTACCACTCCTAAACTGAAAGCCTTTTATTCCGTTTTTCACAAAACCCATGGCCTTCGCTGACAAAACCTGACTTCCCCATTTCTCTCCATCATGATAAAAATCAATATTACCGGTGTCAAGATCAATCAGTAAATCAAAATGAATCCATGTATTAAGCGGCGCGTCATATGATCCCTCCCACGGCTGCCAGTCAGTTGAATCTTCTCCCACATACTTAACCGCTCCCCCATATCCGCCAAACAGCGTTATCCAGTTTCCATTCACCGGAATCAAGCATATACTCTGTACGTCTCCCGATAAGGTTTCCCAGTTAGCATCAAGACCCATATATAGCTTCCCGGAATTTATCGGATTACTTCTAAACACTTCCATCGCATCTTCGCCCGATCTTACCCATTCTCCGTCTTCAAGCTTTTTTACATATTTATCGGAAGTATCATTTGTAAAATCATTAAAATAATAGTGTTTGTTTTCTGCCGCAAAGGCAGGAAACGCGTATGACGACGTCAGTACCGCGGCGCAAAGCGCACCGCATATAAATAATCGTTTTAACCTTTTCATATATGTCATCTCCTCTTATTTTATAAGTTTTATATTGGTAAATAAACTCGGATCTTTTTCGTATCCAATACCGGGCGTAAGCTCAATCCATCCCCGGCGGCCCTTTCCATCATTATCATTTATCAGCATTGAAAAAGCGATGCTGATTCCCGGATTTATTTTAAAATCCGAGGTGGTAAGCTCTGTCCACGGTATTACCACTTCATATGTTGTAGTCTTTTTCATCTCATCTCTTACTATTTTTCCTTTAAAGTCAGTGACCAATCCGAGCGTAGCCGTTCCTTCCGCCTTGTTTCTGTATATTATGGTTTCTCCCTTTAATTTAGAAATTGCCATCTCGTTAAATGCGTACATCTCGGTTGTCATATCACATTTAAGCGCAATCTGCAGGCTGTCATTTGCCCATACCATTCCCGGTCTCTCCTCTGTTTCTCCGAAAATGTCGTCCTGTACTACCGAAGCAAGATAGAGGTTTTCGTTATCCCACATAATATTTACACGTCCGCTTAAGTCCTCCGGACCTTTCCAATCCTCAAGCTGTCGTATCTGAGTTGCTTTATCAAGATAGAGCCACGCTCCGCGCGTCCACTCGTTTTCTTCTATTTTACCGTCTATAACCGGCGGCTTATCCGTATACAACGCCAGCGTAAAATCGACTCCGAACGAAATATACTGCTCATTTCCGTCCGACATGTAGAATATACCCGCAAGATTTTCCTTATACTTCTTGTTCATCTCGGGCAGATAGAAGGTAACCCTTCGCTGTTTTCCGGGCGGAATAGCTCCTACCTGTATATCCGAAAGGTTTGCCGCAACGCTTTCCGGAGACTGAAGCTTTATATATCCCGAAACATCTGATGCAACGCCGTTATTTGTAATCAGAAGTGTAACAGCCCATCTGTTTAGACTGCTGCTGTTATATGGCTCGCACTTTTCAACTTCAATAGTCAGCCGGTCTGTCGGTTTGACCACAAATGAAACCTCGGTATATAGCTTATCCCCGTTATACAGCTTGACAACAATCTCTGAATTATTTCCTTTGTTCAGCATAAAGCTGCCCTTTCCCTTACCGGCTTCATCGAACTCAACGGGCTTAACCACGCTTATATTTCCTATTCCTTCTGTCTTAGCCGTAAGGGATAAGCCGCTGTTATTCGAAATCTCAAAATCATATGTATCGTCGGGAACAGCATTATACACCAAACCTGTGTCATAGCTTAGTCCGGAATCAACCTTTTTAAAATTCTTAAACTTGCCTGTCAGATATGTTTGCTGTCCATCAAGAACAAACTCATATACCCCGTTTTCGGAATATCTTTTAGATTCGTTTCCATACATATCGCATACGGTTATTTCCGATACGCCGAGGTCTAACGCAAGCTGAGCTTTCTCCTTGGTCGACCACAAAGCGATAATATCTTCCTTGCCCTCGCGCTTAAACAAATATGCAAGCTCTTCTCTGTTTCCGACCTCGATTTTTTCTTTTAATTCTGCATTATCAAGAAGTCTGCTTGCATTTGAAACGGCAACAAGAGCGGGCTTTGCCGCATATGGCTCGTATTGGTTTTCACCTCCCACGGTAATACCGAATCTTGCTTCGCTGTTTGAGCGGTCTACTCCATCATGCATGGTATATATAAACATCTTATTCATTGTCTTTTCGGCATAATTCATGATAAATGTCCTTACCATCCACTCTGCCTGGCCGAGTACGCCCGTATCGTTTCCGGGTACACGTATATTCGGATTGTTGCTTGCCGTCGGAAATCCCGTTTCTGTTGCCCAAATTTCAATATTCGGCTTTCCGTACTGTTCGCATAGCTGTTTAAGCTTTTTCAATCTTTCAATATTTCCGTTAAATTCGGGAGAAAAACGCCAGTTATACGGATGAACCGAAACAATATCGAGGTCATCAAGTCCGCCGAATTTAAACAGCTGTGGGATGTACTCAATATCGGCGTCTACCGGAACCTCCGCCACAGCAGGACCCGCAACCTTCGCCTTAGGATAATAAGGCTTAAGCTTTTCGTTTACGGATTTCAAAAGACCGGCATACATTTTCGGCGTTAACACATTAAGATTGGGTTCGTTGATTATTTCAAACGTATCAATATTATATTCTTTGGTGAGATCGGCGTATGCTTTTACAAATTCTCCGAAAGCGTCTGTTGCATTTTTATCTGAAAAATTTTTATACTCAAATTCTCCGTTTGACCCCAAATTATGGTTTCCCCCATCCATTATGGGATACATATGAAACCTTCCGCCGTACTCTTCTTTATTGATTTTAAAGAAATTCTCCGTGCCCTTATACATTTTGTACTGACCTTTTTTCGGTTCGGTATAATGCCACATTACATTGCCGCGAATCCAGCTGATTCCGCATCTGTCCAAAAGTTCAAAGCCGTTTCTGGCATATGCGCTGTTCTCGGACGCGTCTCCGAAATAATGCATGGACATACCTAAATTCTGGTTTAACGGCTCCCCCTTTGCTCTCGGCACTCTCGAAAACGACTTGTCATACACGGTGTATATTCCGTTTTTATCATCTATAAGCTCGACCCGATACGTCATACATCCAAACCAATTCAAGTCGTCAAAAGTTACAGTCCTATTAATTGTTTCCCCTGCGTTCAATGTTAAGGTCTCACGTTTTTGTGATAAAATATACTTTTTATCAAGCGTGCCGTCGCGTTCCAGACGCATAGGCTCTATTGTTTTATCAAACCTTGTTGCCGCATCATTTATATTAAGCGCCGAAAATACAACCTCACCGCTGAAATTATAATTAACCGTGCTTATTATATCCGTATTAAACTTCACTTCTTCATTGCTGTAGAAAATGTTTCCTACCTCTCCGGTGGTAGAAAATACTCTGGCAGGGCTCTTGGTATCCATAAGTTTTACACTTACCGAAGCTATCGAAACATCATCGGAAGAATTTCCGCTGTAAGGATTGTTAATCGAAAAATAAAAATCAGAATTATTCGGCAGACGTTTCAGAAATTTAGGGTCACGAATATAGAAGGTATGCGTCTTCCAGAGCTTGCTGTCCTCTAAATCAACAAACCCGCCGTACTTACCTTGAATAGGATCTTCCCATCTTTTCACGCCTTCATAGCTTCCGTCCTCTATTTCGTCAAACACCTCATCGTACACAAGCGTCAGGATTCCGCTTCCGCTGTCAAGGTATTCTACCGTGATTTCAACGCCGTTTCCGTTTAAAACTTCCCTATTAACCTTTTGATCGTCTACGCTGAAATACATTGTCTTTTTATCATCCGTTCCCTTTGCCTCAAGAGTATATACCTGCTTTCCCTGCAAGGTTTTTTCCGTCATTCTTACTCCCGACGGGAAGTACCCTCTCAGACCTTCTGACTTTCCGCCGACCGTATAGCTTATCTCGGCGGGATTCACCGTTGATACGGCTGTTTCTCCGGTTTCGGCACAAATACACGTACTTTGAAATATAAATATAAATATAAATACCGTTTCGAATATTCTGTATAAAAATTTTTTCATTCTTTAATACCTCCCAGACTTATACCTTGTACAATGTATTTTTGGAACATAAGAAAGATAATTGCCGCTATAAATGTAACAATGAGCATTGCCAGCAGGTACTCGTTCTGTGTCATCATTCCCTTAAGCGCATATAGTTTAAGAGCAATAGGTTTTAGCTTATCATCTGTCAAAATCAGCAGCGGCCAAAAGAAATCGTTTAAGCTTCCCGTTACGCTGAACACCGCCTGAGTCATTACTATCGGCTTGCTCAGCGGAAGGATTATCTTTATGAATGCTTTTAAATTTCCACAGCCGTCAATTCTGGCAGCCTCAATGTACGTTTTGGATATTCCGTTAAAAAAGCTCTTGAATAACAATATGTTAAAGCAATTAAACATCGCCGGAAGCCAGAACGGCCAAAAGGTGTTAACCAACGATATATGAAGTATCGGGAAGTTGGTATAAGTCATATACAAAGGAACGGTACTCATTCCCCCCGGCAGAAGCATCATCCAAAATATCAGGGTGTTAACCAGCTTTGATCCCCTCGGTCTTAAATGCGCCAAAACATATCCGGTAAGGCCGTTAAACACTATATTAAACACACAGCCTCCCGCCGCGATTATTCCTGTATTCAGGTAAGCAATGCCGAATTTGCACCTATTCCACACCTTAGGTATATATTCCCAGTGAAATTTTTTCGGAAAAATTGTGGGCGGAATCTGTAAAAACTCCTTTGTGCTTTTAAACGCGGACAGAATAAGCCACAGTAAGGGCAGTAAAAATACCACTATATGTAATACGAGTACAGCCGCAATAAGGAAGTGATAAATCCTTACCGATGGCTTTTTTAATTCGGTATAACCGACAACACCGGTTATATTTTTTTCTTTAATCTTCAAATCTTCACCCTCAATCTTTATTCAATTTTCTGTCTAAGAATATATAGAAGACAGTCATCACAAGTCCGAGCAGGAACTGTATAACGCCAAGCGCAAGGCCCTTATCCGTATATCCGTATGTAAATGTATACTGGTAAGTGAGCAGTCCAATAGACAAGGAAGCGTTATCCGGTCCGCCGCCGGTCATAACAAGCGGTTCCTGCATTATTCCGAACACAGCTATCATCTGCCTTACCAAAAACAGCATAAAAACCGGAACAAGCTGCGGAAGCATTATCTTTCTTAATCGGGTAAAAATTCCCGCTCCGTCTATCATCGCCGCCTCATAAAGATCGCGGTTTACTCCTTGAAGTGCGGCGAGATAATAGAGCGCCGTTCCGCCTATTCCCGTCCACGACGCCGAAACAATTATCAGCATTATGGTCAGATTTTTATTATCAAGCCAAATTTTCGGCTCAACTCCAATCATACCGAGGAGCATATTTAAAAGCCCGCTGCTGTCGGGATAATACAAAAACACAAAAAGAAGTGAAGCTACCATCCCGGGAACAATTGTAGGAAAATAGGTTAAAAATCTAAATCCGCCTTTAAAAACGGTTACTTCATTTAATAATATTGCTAAAATTATCGGCGGCAAAAAGCCTATAATCAATGACCAAAACACATATTTTACTGTATTTAACAAGGCCTTGTTAAACAGCAAATCTCCTATAACGCTCTTGAAATTTGCAAGTCCTATAAATCTCACCGGCTCAAACCCGTGCATTTCAAATGTCGAATATACCATACTCATCCATAACGGACGAAGCGAAAATATAACCATCGCCAATAAAGACGGAAGCATAAGCATCCACGCCCCGAAATCCGACAAAAATTCCTGTTTTAATTTATGTCTTTTAAGAGCGGCGGTGTCTGTTGCCTTAGCCGCATTTCTTCTTGTCATTTAATATCCCTCCGTTTAATTTTACCGTTTAAAGCACAAAATGCGACATTTGGTTACTGCCACATTTTGTATAAATAATCTTTACTTAGTTTTAATTGGATTTATCCAAATAATTTTTCTGGAAGAATTCACAGCTCTCTTTAAGGATCTTGTTTATATCGGAATCCTTTGATTCATATGCCTTTTGAATACACGTGTCAAGAACCTCATATAACTGCTGACAATTTGTCGGCTCCTCGGGCTTGATGGTAACCCCTGTGGTATCGACAAAATCCTTTACATTATCAAGATTAACTGTCGCATATTTTTGCTGAAGCTCTCTGTCCTTCTTTATGCGCTCTACATCATCCTTCCAGAATGTGAACTGCGGAACGCCGATCATCAGGTTCTCATTCTTCTGGGTCTGATAATCCTGTTCCAGCTTCTGCTCACTTCCGTCTTTGAGCTTGGTTCCGTTTCCTATAAATTCCTGCCACTTAAACGCACCTTCATACTGTTCATCGGTATATCCTGAGGCAAACGCCAAAAGCGCACCGCCGAGCAGGGTACATCTGTTCTTGCTTCCCGCCGGGGTCTTTGCAATAACCAAATCATCAGGGTTCATACCATAGGTTTTAAAGAGATCGCTCTGTGGAGGCGGAATTATGTACATAGCAAGCTGATCGCTGGCGAATAACTTACCGAGCTCCGACGGATTCAACAAAACATTGGGCGGAACGGCATCATATTCAAATTTCGCACGCTTTAATACATTAAGCGCCTCGGCACACTCGGGTGAGTCAAACGTCGCCTTCCACTTTCCGTTCTCATCCTGCTTCATAAACTCTGTTCCGTATGACCATGCGATGTTCATAAAAGCCCAGCCGCCTTCACGGTTTGTGGTGGGAATCGCATAGCCGTACTTTCCGGTTTTTTGTTTGATTATTCCCGCATACTCAATCATTTCATCATAGGTCTGAGGAATCTTCACGCTTCCGTCCTCATTCACAAGTCCCGCCTGTTTAAAGAGGTTTTTGTTTATAAACAGCGATTCTATATATGTACGGGTCGGGAAGAATGACCTTTTTCCGTCATATGTAAGCAAGTCCCACACTTCTTTTTTAATATTGTCCTCATACCCGTATTCCTTAAGATACTTGGTCACATCCGCGGCATAGCCCGAGCTCACAATTCTCTTAACCTCGGTAAACGCCACATCATAACAGATAGGAAGCTCGCCCGCCGCCGCCTTTGGCAAAAACGTCGATAAGTCATAGGACCACTCAACCGGTTCTATCTTATACTGGGGATTCTGCTTCTCGAACTCCTCAACATTTTTAAGCGACTGTTCATAAGCCGTTGGGTTTTCGTCCTTTCGTACCCACGCGCCTATAGGAAGATTAATCTTATCTCCGTTCTCGGCGTCCGCCGACTTCTTTGTTGAATTACATCCGGCAAACACCGAACAGCCTATTATCGCCGCAAGCGTTATGCACAATGCCTTTTTCATACTTTTCAACTCCTTAATTTATTGTTTAATTTATACTATAATTATATCTTATTTCATCATAAATAAACAAGGGCACAATTCTGCCATTTGTTCTACAATTATGACATATTTTCAGCATACAAAAACAAATTGGAAAACCTTTGAATAAATTCCCGGTTTTCCAATATTCTCTTAATAAATATTTTTTATGAAATCCTCCTACGGTAATTCGGTAAGCGGCTTCAGCTTTACCGTCACGCACAGACCGCCAAGCTCACTTTCGGAAAACCTCAGCGCATAATCCTCGCCGTATTCCAGGATAAGCCTTTCGTTTATATTTTTAATTCCGTACCCCGACATATCTTTTTTATCCTTTTTAATTTCAAGGGGTGTTTGCCTACAGCCGGTACCGTTATCCTCCACCGTAAAAACAATATCCTTATTCTCGTTCATTCTTCCGCGAATCCGGATAATTCCGCCGCTTTTAATTCCTTTAAATCCGTGCTTTATACAGTTTTCGACCAAGGGCTGAAGCACAATCTTTAATATATAATAATCCAGAATATCCGGCGGGACGTCATATTCTATCGAAAACTTTCTTGACATATGTCTCATCGCTTCTATTTCGATATACATTTTTACATGCTCAAGCTCTTCTCTTACGCTGATGAACAGCGAGCCCTTATGCAAGCCGATTCTGTAATACATTCCGAGAGCGCGGAGTATCTTTTCCGCGTCCTCGGGGTTTCCCAGTTTGATTGTCCATACCGCCGTATCCAAAGCGTTGTAAATAAAATGCGGGTTTATCTGCGAGCTGAGCGCCCTTAGCTCAGCATCCTTTTTCTGCTTCATTTCGGCCTTATTTCTTTCGTTCAGCTTCTCAATTTGTCCTATCATCTTATAGAAGCTGTCCTCTAAAACAGCAACCTCATTGTGAAACAACTCGGGTGCTCCGGACAGCACTCCCGACATATACATAAGTATTCGATTTTTCAGCACAACAAGCCCGCGGAGAAGCTTGTTCGGAATAAACACCGATAAGAGAATAGACAGAATTATTCCGAAAAGCGCTATTTCTAAAATGTTTTTTCTGATACGCTGTGTTGACTTAAATACATTGCTGACAGAAAGCACCTGAACAATCTGAGGTTTCGGTGCCATTAGGTTTGAACTGATTTCATTCTTTATCAGAAACAGATTGTCCGATTTATGTACATCATATGAATATATATCCATATTGCTCATATTCGGAAACATAACCTTATAACCGAGCATGCTCTTGTCCGAATGAGATATAACATTGTCATCAATCGTCATATATACCGAGCTGTCCTCGAGAATAATATCCTTATAATTCTGCCACATTTCCTCTTCGTTAACATACAGAATAAGCCAGCCTATATCCGCACCGCTGTAGAAATTATACATTCTCTGCCCGAGCACCAGAAAGTTTCCGTCATCTGTTGATACTATGTTTTTGTCGACAGTTATATTCGTACGATTGCATTTCTTCAAAAACTCCTCAGACGGTTTATATTTGCTTTCGGTTTTGTTCTTTGGATAACAAAATCTTTCCCCGCCCGTAATAATCTCAGCCGCATAAATTCCATTATTTTCAGAGTTGCTTTCTGAAAGAAGCACACCCATAGCTTCATTTAAAAAGTCGTTTTTCTCATTAAATGACTTATTATCATCTGTCAGGATATTATAAAGCGGATTGAGCGAGAGTATCTGATTACTTATAGTCTTTATATAAAATAAATATTCGGATATATTATTATCCATCTTTTTATAAACAGCCTCAATATATTGTTCCGCCGTCTTATCTGTAACCTTGATGCAATATCGGTTGATTATAAACGAAACAATCAGAGTAGGCAGCAATGTGAACAACAAAATAAAACATAAAAACTGTATTCGTATTGAAATCTTCTTTAGAAATTTCATAACATCTGCTCCTGTTTATACTATTGTATACGTATATCTACTGTATGTCTACGCTGTTTCGATACTCCAGCGGCGTCAATCCGGTTCGTTCTTTAAATATTTTACAAAAATATTTAAGACTCTTATAGCCAACCTCCTGGCTGATTTCATATACCTTTTGGGCGCTATTCTTCAAAAGCTCCATCGCAATCTGCATTCTGTAGTCGGTCAGATATTCCACAAAGGTCTTTCCCGTTTCAAGCTTAAATTGCCGTGAAAGATGTCTGACGCTTACAAACATACTTTCAGCAACATTTTCTATTGTCAGCTGTTCTTCATAATGCTTCATTATATATAAAACAGTATTTTGAACAAGCGGCTTATTTATTCCCGTTATCATAGTCTGAGGCTCGTCTATAATAGTCGAAATTATTTCGGTAATCCATTTTTGGATTTCGGAAACCAATTCAATATTTTCAATTTCGACCACGGGCTTCACTATCCTGCCAAACAGCTTTTCCATCTCGGCCTGGTTTTTCACACAATTGTGTATTATCAAAATAGCAAGCTCTTCTATATTGTTTCGAACATCCTCAGCCTCAAGGTACTTTGCACAATTAACCTTTCCGAAATAATCGTCTACTATCTCAAGCGCCGCTTTTTTATCCATTTTCTTTATAGAAAGAATTACCTCGTGCATTTCTTCAACCGTGAACTGCGGCTGACCCATGCCGGTATTGTCAAGCCGCGTATAATCGATTATTCGTCCGTTTCCGAGGAGCGCCCTCTGTCCGACGGCTTTTTCGGCCGCCTCCCACGCTCGATGAAGCATATTCAGGTTCTTATATATTCCGCTTACGCCTATGGTCAAGGTTTGTTCCGTTGTTTGAAGAAACAACAGCTGAATATTTTTCAACAAATCGAAAAACGATATATTACTGTAAATTTCTTTAAGAAAAATCAAAAGAAATATTTTTGATTTCTCTATTTTGCACTGGAGAATATAACTTCGGCTCATACTGACGCTTCGCTCGGTAATCTCGGCAAGCGATGCAGACACTTTTTTCTTGTCGGAAATTCCGTTATAATTATCGATTGCAAGAACCGCAACGGTGTAATTATCTTTAATTCCTACAGACGATGATGATACCGCTTTCAAGAAATCATTTATATTGGAATCGCCCTCGAGAACATTAATTAAAGCCTCGTTCCTAAGCAGCGTATTTACTAATTTTTGACGATTTAACTTTTCCTTTGCTTTTTCAACCGCTTCAATAACGTCGTTTGTGTCAGTCGGCTTGAGCAGAAACGACCCGACATTCTTTTCGATTGCACTTTTGGCAAAATCAAAGTTCGGGTATCCCGAGAGAATTATAAACTGTACATCACTGTCTATTTTTTGTACGCTTTCAATCAACGAAAACCCATTGTCCCCCGGCATACAAATGTCCGTTATTATTATTCTGGGCCTGATTCTCTTGAATTTCTCAATCGCCTCATCAGCATCCGTACACTTTGTGACAATTCTGCAATCCATAGCCGCCCAATCGATTGTTTTTTCAAGTCCATACAATAATATTTCATCGTCATCGACTATCATAATATCAAACATTGCGCTCGCCCCCTATCTTACCGTAATTATTCATCTGCATATACAAGTCATCCATAGGACTTATAATATTAGAAACTATTCTTCTGAAAAGGATAACGCATACAAAGAATATAATCAAAAACGCAATCAATAAAAGCAGTATTATCTTAGTCTTTATATCGGTTACAAAGTCAGTGTTCTGTATGGCAATTATTGTATAATTACTATTTTTAATATTCTTTCCCGTGATGATGATTCCTTTATTATCATATTCTTTAAATCCGGATGCAATATATTTTTCCGCTGTTTTTGTATTTGAAAATAATATATTTCCCATATCTATCTGCATAATTTCGCCGTCATTAAATGAGATAAAAATATTAACCGCTTTTAAAAAAATATTTTTTGAATTATATATTGATTTGGCAAAAAGTCTTGACGGAATTTGAACGCCAAGCAAACACCCCTCATCCTGAAGAGGTGTTTGCTTAACACAAAAGATTTCATCGTCCATACAGGTATAGTATACTCCGTTTTGAGCAAGGCCGTTTAAAATATCATCATATTTTTCGGAAATAAAATTCTTCAATCCCGAAGACCTTGCCAACTCACCGTGATAAACATCCACTTCTCCGTTCGAATATGTAAAAGCATTAAGTTCATAGTTGGTCGCCACATAATATGCCTTTCTGATGTCCGAAAGCAAGTAGCTTATACCGTAATAACTTCCATCCGATGAATTTGTCTTTAAAAAAATATATTTACTTATCGACTCATCTATAAGATTTTCTATTCTGCCGAGCTTTTGTTCAACGTCCCACACGCTCTGTTCGGAAAACTTTTTTGCCTTTTCGATTCCGTCATCACATATTACCTTTGAAAATGAAAAATAAAGCATAACAAAAAGTGTCACGAGGAAGAGCATAACGGCGGCCAGAATCCACCCCGCCAGTCTGCGTCTCAGACCACAAAAAATACTTTTCTTTGTTTCTGAACTCATTTTATCCTCTCCCCCCAAAAACATATGTCTAATATATTTTTACACAAAATCGGCCTTTTGTCAATGGTTTTATTTGTCGATATTTGTCTGCATATTATGCGGGATATTCCGACAAATCCTCAAACCTTGTGAATTTTCCCTCGATAAATATTGTTTCTTTTTTCACGGGAATTTCATAAATTCCGTTTTCGCTTTTTAAGGTCTCTGCATTACCGTATTTATCATACATTTTAATCGTATCGGTTCCCAAATCCATCGTCAAATAGTTCATCGCGGTATTCCAGTATGCCCAATATGCAAAAACTCCCGTTCCGTCAGGTCTTTCAAACCTCGCCATTGTCATTCTGTCATGACAGAAAAATTCACCGAGGCATTTAGCGTTCTGAAGAAGATTATTCATATTTGCAAGCATAAGATATGCCGGCTTTGCCGCATATGGTGTCTCGTGGTTTCCCGGTTCCCTTGAATAAAGCATTCCGAAGTTTGCTTCGCAATTTCTCCGGTCCAGATTATTTGAGTCCGCAAACTGATAAATGTAGAACTTATCCAATATATTGTTCATCCGACAGTACATATATGTATGCATAATATACTCACCCTGAAGGTTCTCGTTGGGAATTCCGCACCCCTTCGTCATAACGGGATATCCGAATTCCGTGTTCCAGACCGGCTGATTTCCGCCGTACTTTTTGATTAAATCATATACACGCTTTACCCTCTCGACAAAGTCAAACTCCTCAGGCGAGGTATTCCAGCAATACGGATGAATATCAACCACGTCACAATAATTAAGCGCGCCTTGTTTAAATGCCTCTTCAAACCAATAATACGGAATATTCGCCACGGTGAAACCTATAACCAACGCATCGGGATCAACCGCCTTTATTTCTTCATACGCAATTTTCAAATCTTCAACATACCAATGCACGTTTTCAACCTTTTTAAAAGATAAATTCGGCTCATTGTATATAGAATAATACTTAACGCGGCCTTTTAAATCACTTACAACGTTCCTTACATAAAGCCTGAAACGCTCCTGCTCTTCCGCTGTTCTCGCCGGGCAATGTTCAACCCCGATGTTCATATTGTTCTTTCCTAATGTAAAACAAGGCTCTATTCCATATTTCGCGGCAACCTCCAAATAGTCCTCTTCAAAATCGGGAACCTTGTATTCGCCGTCTTTCAGCTCGTAATCCTGCCACAGGATTTCGTCGCGATTTATTCCGAAGCCGCCCTTTCTCATAAGCATTACGGGAATATCAGGTTTTCCTTTAAACCCCTGTGCAAAGTGGTCCGAAAAGCCAAGCGTCATATTTGCGGCAACATCAAGCGAAGAATTAACATATGCCGCTTTTGTGTTCTTGCTGCTATACACACCGTCTCCGTCAAACAACTCAATCTTAAGCAGGTAAACGCCATAACTGTTTGTCTTAGGTTCAACAGTTACCGTTGTCTCGCCGTTCGGCTCAAGCCCTAATTCATCTTCCGTCTCCCATTCAGTATTGAATGTATCTCTGTCGATTAACGAATACCTCGCTTTAAGCGAAAGTTTTTCACCGGTTCTGTTTGAAAGCTTTGATGTAAATGACATCTTATCGCCGTTAAAGAATATATTTCCGGGATTTTCGGACTTTGCCGGATGAATGAGTACCGGGCTTATCCTTCCCGTCTTCTTGACAAACACATCGCCTATAGCAACAGGCTCAAACGAGTTACCCATTACCCGTGAAAATACGGATACACGAATATCATATCCGCCGCACCGCTTTTTAAAATGCGGATTCTTTATATAAAATGTATAATCTCTCCACTTCATACTGTTATGAAGGTCAACGATTTCAGTAAGCGCTTCCTCGCTGTCCTCGCCGTCATATAATAATGTAAATGAGCCTTCTCCCGCGTCAAAGTAATTTACGGTCACTTCGACGCTCTCGCATATTCCGTACCTCGTCTCTAAGTTACTGTCAACGGTTACGTTCAAACAGCTTTGCGGTTCAAACTTCTTTTCGTCATAGCCCCATTTTCCGCAGCGTGTCAATTCGGCAGGAAAAAGCATTGTTGCTTTTTTCCCCTCATAGGTTTTCTGCTTCGTTCCGGATCCGCCGATAATTTCAATCTTTTCGTATTTCATCAAAAAATACCCCCAAAAATAGTTTATCAATTCTAATTGTAATAAATTTTTAATGATAAAGCAACGGCATAAAACGGAAATTTATTCTATTATTAGGACATATTACTCTCTTTCACCTAATGCAAAAAAAGATATTTGTACAATAAACAGCAACCGTTTCAATATGTTTTAAGCTTTTCCTCCAACTCCGGGTTACTGCTTTTTACGCCGCCTTCAGCGTTGCTGTAATCCCTCGCGGATATTTCTATATAAGCAACCTCATCGGGTCCGAGAGAAAATTCTATTTCTCCGCTCTTTTCTATATTATAAAACGTATATTCCGGTTCGCTTTTTGCCCGAAGAATTTCTTCGTTAAACGGAGATAAATTTGACGGCTTGCCAAGTTTCAGCCACACCTCATAAGCGCTGCCCTGGCCTTCTCTTATCCGAGCTTCTTCAGCCAAATAGCAATCCGGCCTTTCAATATTAAGCTTTATCTTATCCTTCCACGGTGCCCGACCTTTCGTTTCGGGGATAATATTGTTCCAGAGCAAAAGCCTGTACACCCCGTTTTCTTCCGCTGCAATAATTCCGGCGCCAACAGGCGCATCGCAATCAACCTCAATAAGCCTTCCTCTCATCTTTTTCATAAACAAAAAAGCATTATAAGCTGCCTTCTTTGTACCGTTTACCGTCAGCAGTCCATATGTTCCGGAAAACGGGAGGAGCGGCATCCTCGCCTCCTCAAATATATCACTCACTACCCAATACGAAATGCTCTCGCATAAGCCCATCGCCTCGGTCATATTTCTGACAATGCAGCTTGCCGCATAAAGGCGGTCAAGCGCAGGGTTTCCGAGAAACTGTATTGTTTCCGAGCTATTACACGAAAGCGTATTGTACTCTGTCCAATAAATCTTTAAATCGGGCATTTTTGAATTTTTAACCGTATCATAAACACCTTTAACTATTGTCCTATAGAACTCTCCCGGTTTATACGGTGAAGCTCCGTCCTTGTATCTGCAATGCTCATCCATCGGATATACATGAGTGGTTATGAAATCCAGCGGAACATCATTATCTGAACAAAATTCTATAGTATCTCCTATCCAGTCGGCAATGGCAGTTGCCGGACCTCCTACCTTAAATCTGTTATCAACCGCCTTAATCGACAGTGCTGAGTGTCTGTACAGCTCAAAATATTCTTTTTGTGTGCCGGTCCAAAAGCATTCAAGGTTTGGCTCATTCCAGACTTCAAAATACCATTTTGACACTTCTTCGTTCCCATATCGCTCAGACAGATGCTTAACAAAATTAAAAACAAGCTCAGACCATTGCTTCATATCTTTTGGCGGTGTTACATTCATTTTATACCAAAACATAGTTGCATCTCCGCTCGCAAGAGCTTCCGGCATCGGATTAAGCTCAACAAACGGTTTCATGCCTATAGACAGTAAAAAATCATAAATCTCATCAATGTGATGCCAATGATAGCCAATTTCACCGTTTTCTTTTGTATATACAACATTCATATCATCATGAAATAATGCGTGAAATCTACAATACTCAAAACCTATTTCCGCCCTCGCTTTAGTTAAGTATTCTCTGACATCAGCCCTTAACAGTTCATACGCACGTCCGATTGAAATACTTTTAAGACAGGGAAATTCAACCCTTCGGTCCGTAATATTCTTTAAGCTAATCATACTTGTTCCTCCGTAGTTTCTATAAGATCTATTTTAATTTTACTAAATCTATCTGTTTAAAACAATGGTACAAATTTGATTGAAAGCCTTGCGCCGTTATTTGTTAATAACTGTTTCGATTTCTCTATTCGCCGTCTGATAAGGTATTCCTGCGGAGAAAT
>CADBUP010000103.1 GCA_902797885.1 uncultured Ruminococcus sp. | reverse complement strand
TATCTGTCTTTGAATATATTGAAGGGTATTACAACACAAAAAGACCACATGGAACGCTTAATATGCTTACACCGAATGAAGCGGAAACTTTATATTGGGAGCAGACAAAATAGCCTGCTCCCCTAAAAAAATGTGCTTTTTTGTGTCTACTTACTTGACTATAGTTCACTTCAAATTTAAATGTACCATACCCTTCAAACTTAACAGTACCGATTATTATATCGCGGCCCGAGTCCGCACCGTTTGTAGCGTCTTTTCCATCAAAGTGGAACTCATAGCTGTTGTTATTCGGGTGAAGCGGTTTTTTTCATGTTTATAAAAAGAATTATTATGACTTTTACGCAATTAAAACACCCGCGTTTTCATATTTTTTCATAAAAAAACAGCCGAATATCATCGGCTGTCGTGGTTAATATTAAAGAACTACCCAATAATGGTCGTCTTTAATATATTTTGTTTAATTAATTGTCTTATTTAGGCTGCTTTCCGATATACGCAAGGATTCCGCCGTCAACATAGAGAATATGTCCGTTTACAGCGTTTGACGCTTCGCTTGCGAGGAATACCGCCGGCCCCGCCAGTTCATCGGGTTCGAGCCACCTGCCGGCGGGAGTCTTAGCACAAATGAACGAATCAAACGGATGCCGTGAACCGTCAGGCTGTTTTTCTCTCAGCGGAGCGGTCTGTGGCGTCGCTATATATCCCGGACCTATGCCGTTACACTGAATATTATATTCACCGTATTCAGAGCAGATGTTTCTTGTAAGCATTTTAAGTCCGCCTTTAGCAGCGGCGTATGCCGAAACAGTTTCTCTTCCGAGTTCACTCATCATCGAACAAATGTTTATAATTTTACCGTGACCTTTTTTAATCATAGAAGGAATAACCGCCTTTGAAACGATAAACGGTGCGTTGAGGTCAACATCTATAACCTGTCTGAACTCCGACGCTTTCATCTCGGTCATTGGAATTCTTTTTATGATACCCGCATTGTTTACAAGAATATCGATAACTCCTACTTCCTTTTCTATTGTCGCTATAAGATTGTTTACAGCGTCCTCATCGGTTACATCACAAACATAGCCGTGCGCATCGATACCGGCCTCTTTATACGCTGCTATTCCCTTATCGACAAGCTCTTGCTTTATATCATTAAAAACAATGGTTGCACCGGCTTCGGCAAAGCCTTTGGCAATAGCAAAACCGATTCCGTATGACGCGCCGGTAATGAGCGCTATTTTTCGTCAAGTCTGAAATTCATAATAACTAATCTCCTTTCAAAATTTGCTTTTCATGATTTAATATTATCTTAAATTTTTTGTTTCAACGCCGTCCATATCGGTGAATTCCTGATTCTCGCCGCACATAGCCCAGATAAATGAATATGCACGTGTTCCGACACCGCTGTGTATAGACCAGCTCGGATTAATAACCGCCTCTTCGTTATGCATAATAATATGCCGTGTTTCATTCGGCTCTCCCATCATATGAAAGACAACATCATTCTCATCCATATCAAGATATAGATAAACTTCCATTCTTCTGTCATGAGTATGACACGGCATCGTATTCCATACCGAACCCTCTTCAAGCTGAGTAAGACCCATAGCAAGCTGACAGCTTTGCATTACCTCAGGGTGGATATACTGGTTTATAACACGCTTGTTTGCGTCTGCGTCAGAGCCGCAGGGAACTTTCTTCGCCTTAGAAATATCAATTTTAACCGTCGGATATTCCTTATGCGCCGGACAGGAGCTTACATAAAACTTTGCGGGAGCATTAGGGTCAACGCTCTTGAATGTGATTTCTTTATTACCTCTTCCTATGTAGATTCCGTCACGCGGTTCCATAACATATTCGGTTCCGTCAACGGTTATTACACCCTTTCCGCCTATGTTAATACAACCCATCTCACGTCTTTCAAGGAAGTAATCAGCCGCAAGCTCCTTACCCGCCTCCAGTTTCAAGACCTTATTAACAGGCATAAAACCGGCCGTAATTATTCTGTCAATGTGACTGTAAACCAGTTTTGAATTATCCGGTGTGAAAAGCCCCGAAATATGAAATTCCTCTCTGAGTCTGTCTGTTGTGTAATGCTTAAAATCCTTTGGATTTGAAGCACTTCTGATCTCCATAATAACCTCTCCTCACTCTCTTGTTTTTTGTGATATTTATATATTTTTCTTAAGTATATCACTAAAAAATTGCAATGTATTAGCAAATTCTAAATAAAATGTTGCATTTCTCACAAAGAAGTTATATAATATACCTATATTCAAAACAGAAAAGAGGAAATTTAATGAATGTTATGTATTCAAAATGCTCCGGCGCAATAGACGCCGCTATAAACGGCAGAGGT
>CADBUP010000102.1 GCA_902797885.1 uncultured Ruminococcus sp. | reverse complement strand
GCACGCTTGCCGACCGTATTTTAGAGCTTACGGGGACGCTGACAAAGCGTGAGATGCAGGAGCAGATTCTTGATAATATGGATTTAGAGCGTGAACGCGGAATCACGATAAAGGCAAGGGCGGTCAAGCTTATGTATAAGGCGAAAAATGGTGAAGAGTATGAACTTAACCTTATCGATACGCCGGGACACGTCGATTTTAATTATGAGGTGTCGAGAAGTCTTGCCGCGTGCGAGGGTGCGGTTTTGGTGGTTGATGCCGCACAGGGAATCGAGGCACAGACCCTTGCCAATACTTATCTTGCATTGGAACACGATTTAGAGCTTGTTCCGGTAATAAACAAGATTGACCTTCCGGCGGCACGCCCCGATGAGGTCAAGAAAGAAATTGAGGACGTAATAGGTATCGACGGTGAGGACGCACCGTGTATTTCGGCGAAAAACGGAATCAATATAGACGCGGTCCTCGAAAAAATCGTTGAGCTTGTTCCGCCGCCCGAGGGCGATGAAAACGCGCCGCTTAAGGCGTTGATTTTCGATTCGTATTATGATGCCTACAGAGGAGTTATCGTGTATGTAAGGGTTAAGGACGGAACAGTCAAAGCGGGTCAGCGCATTAAGATGATGGCGACGGGAAGCGAATTTGATGTGGTTGAGGTCGGGTATCTTCACCCGAGCGGAATGACTCCGTCAAGCGAGTTAAAGGCCGGCGAGGTTGGATATATCACCGCGAGTATCAAAAACGTGCGTGACGTTCACGTCGGCGACACGGTGACTCACCCCGAAAGGCCCGCGGCTGAGGCCCTGCCCGGATATAAAGAAGTTAAGTCTATGGTATACTGTGGTATCTATCCGTCGGACGGGGCGAGGTATGACGACCTGCGCGAGGCTCTTGAAAAACTTCAGTTAAACGATGCGGCTTTGAATTTTGAGGCTGAGACTTCAGTCGCGCTGGGTTTCGGCTTCCGCTGTGGTTTTCTCGGCCTTTTGCATATGGAAATTATACAGGAGAGGCTCGAGAGAGAATATAATCTTGATTTGGTAACGACAGCGCCGTCGGTTGAATATATAGTTATCAAAACCGACGGAGAGCGGCTTGAAATCGATAACCCGACGAATCTCCCCGATGCGTCGGAAATCGATTATATGATGGAGCCGATTGTTAAGGCGACAATTATGACGCCTAAAGATTATGTCGGAAGTATAATGGAGCTTTGCCAGGACAGACGCGGAATGTATATAGATATGGTTTATCTTGACGACACACGAGTATCGCTGAACTATGAGCTTCCGCTTAATGAGATAATCTATGACTTCTTTGACGCTCTGAAGTCAAGAACACGCGGCTATGCGTCATTTGACTATGAATTTGAAAAGTTTGAAAAGGCTGAGCTTGTCAAGCTTGATATGCTGCTGAACGGGGAACAGGTTGATGCGCTTTCGTTTATAGTTCATAAGGAACGTGCCTATGCCCGCGGCAGAAGAATGGCGGAAAAGCTCAAGGATGTTATCCCGAGACAGCTGTTTGAGGTTCCGATTCAGGCGGCGATAGGCGGAAAGATTATTGCGCGCGAGACCGTCCGTGCAATGCGCAAGGATGTGCTTGCTAAGTGCTACGGCGGTGATATTACCCGAAAGAAAAAGCTTCTTGAAAAACAGAAAGAGGGTAAGAAGCGTATGCGCCAGGTCGGCTCGGTTGAGGTTCCGCAGGAGGCGTTTATGTCGGTTCTTAAACTGGATTAGAGGTTTCGGCGATGCTTGGTATATATATTCATATTCCGTTTTGCCGTGCAAAGTGTAATTACTGTGACTTTAATTCGCACGTTTCGTGCGAGGAGGAGAGGCAGGCGTATATTGATGCGCTCTGCCGCGAAATCAGAACGGTTAAATTTGACGGCGAGGATACTGTCGATACCGTCTATTTCGGCGGCGGAACGCCGACTTGTCTGACCCCGCGGCAGCTTATACGGATACTTGATGCGGTCAGGGATAGGTTTACGCTTGACAAAGCGTGTGAGGTTACCTCAGAGTGTAACCCGGCGACAATCGGTGAAGAAGGCCTTTGCGCCCTGCGCGCCGGAGGATTTAACCGCCTCAGTATAGGAATACAATCGGCAAATGACGAAGAACTTAAAATTCTCGGGAGGATTCACTCTTCGGCGGATGCCCGCGAGTGTGTGAATTCCGCACGGAGCGCGGGATTTGACAACATTTCGGTGGACTTGATGTTCGGACTTCCCGGTCAGAATGAGGAAAGCTTTATGAAGTCGGTTGAGTTCGCCTTGAGCCTTGAAACAACGCATATTTCGTGCTATGCCTTAAAAATAGAAGAGGGTACGCCGTTTTCGCGTATGGAGCTTGACCTTCCGAGTGATGACGATAGCTGTGATATGTATGATTTATGTGCGGATATGCTTTATAAAAGCGGATTTAAACGTTATGAAATATCTAATTTCGCAAGGCCCGGCTTTGAGAGCAGGCATAACTTAAAGTATTGGAAGTGTGACGATTTTTTGGGATTTGGCGCCGGAGCTTATTCCTGTGCCAATGGCAAGAGATATTCAAATATAGCGGACACGGCACAGTATATAGAGAAAATTAATTCGGGTCTCACAGCCATATGTGATTGCGAGACGCTTTCAAAAGCGGATATGATGAGCGAGTTTGTCTTTCTCGGTCTGAGAATGGCTGACGGAATAAGTGAGAATGAGTTCGAAAGGCGATTTTCGGCGGATATATTTGATGTGTTCGGTGATGCGCTTTTAAAGAATATCAAGAGGGGAACAATCATTCGCGAGAATGGGCGGATAAGGATTCCCGATAAATATATTTATGTGAGTAATTCGATTATGGTGGATTTTGTTTAAAAATTTAAGAGGTGACAAAAATGGCAGATAAACTTACAAGAGCAATAACAAAAGACGGATTTTTTAAGATAAGCGCGGTTGTTTCGACCGAAACGGTTGAACAATCACGAAAGTTTCACAACTCTTCGCCGGTCGCAACGGCGGCGCTCGGCAGGCTTCTTACTGCGGGACTTTTGATGGGCGGAGAATTAAAGGAGGATAATGCGAAGCTGACGCTTCAGATGAGCGGTGACGGCCCTCTGGGAAGGGTTATCGTTTCGGCAAACTCCAAAGGAGAGGTCAAAGGCTATGCCGAGAACCCTCAGATTGATATGCCGCTTAACGAAAAAGGAAAGCTTGACGTTGGCGGCGCAATAGGAAAGGGAACGCTTAGCGTAATAAAGGATTTAGGCTTAAAAGAGCCGTATATCGGGCAGGTTGCTATTCAGACGGGCGAGGTGGGTGACGACCTTGCTTATTACTTTATGCAGTCAGAACAGGTGCCGAGTGTTGTTGCTTTAGGCGTGCTGGTTGACCGCGACTTTAGCGTTAAATGTGCCGGCGGATTTATCATACAGGTTATGCCCGAGTGTAACGATGAAAGCCTTACTATGCTTGAAAACAGCATAGCCGGAATTATGAGCGTGACCGAGATGCTGAGTCAGGGAATGGACGGCGCGGATATGATTAAATATGCTATGCTCGGCTTTGATACAGAGATTTTAGAGGAGAGCGAGGTCGGCTATGTGTGCGACTGCAGCAGAGAGAGAATGGAGCGTGCGATTGTGTCATTAGGCAAGGCTGAGATTGACGCCATCATCAAAGAGCAGGGGCAGGCCGAAATTGTTTGCAGCTTTTGCAACAAGCCTTATGTGTTTAATACCGAAGAGCTTGAAGCTATGCGTGACAGGGCGAGAGACACAAAGTGATTTTTTAGAAAACAGTAGATATAATGAGTATATGTGAGAAAAATGCGACAAAATTTCACATAATCTTATATAATCGACGTCAGGTGCCTTGACTTTTCCGCACTATGGTAGTATAATAAGTTCTGTTGTCGCTCCTAAAAGGGGCGGGAAAGTACGGGCGCTTAGCTCAGCTGGGAGAGCATCTGCCTTACAAGCAGAGGGTCATAGGTTCGAGCCCTATAGTGCCCACCATACTTTTTTCT
>CADBUP010000101.1 GCA_902797885.1 uncultured Ruminococcus sp. | reverse complement strand
GGAAATGAAATTTTTCGCGTTTTCACAATGCTTTCGGCAAGATATTGCTACATTGCCGTAACGGGCGCGGCGGCGGATTTATGGGCGGAGGGCAATTACTTCAGAGCAATATCTTGCTGAAAATAACTTTTTCGACAGTCTGAGGCGCTGCTATCAGCAGCGCCATTTGTTTTACAGATATTTTTTCAGATACTTTCCCGTATACGACTTTTTAGAACGTGCAACCTTCTCCGGCGTTCCGCAGGCGACAACCTCGCCGCCCTTCTCGCCGCCCTCGGGGCCGAGGTCGACTATATAATCCGCCGTCTTAATCATATCGAGGTTATGCTCTATTACGACTATTGTATTTCCTGCGTCAACAAGCTTCTGAAGCACCTCTGTCAGCTTATGCACGTCCGCCGCATGAAGCCCTGTTGTCGGCTCGTCAAGGACGTATATCGTCTTTCCCGTGCTGCGCTTAGCAAGCTCAGTCGCAAGCTTAACACGCTGTGCCTCACCGCCCGACATAGTGGTTGACGGCTGACCAATCTTGATATATCCAAGTCCCACATCATATAGGGTCTGAAGCTTCCGCTGAATCTTCGGAATATTCGCAAAGAATTCACAGCCTTCTTCCACAGTCATATTCAACACATCATAGATATTCTTTCCCTTATAGCGAACCTCAAGCGTTTCGCGGTTATAGCGCTTTCCGCCGCACACCTCACAAGGAACGTATACATCCGGCAGGAAGTGCATCTCTATCTTGATTATTCCGTCACCGCTGCACGCCTCACAGCGTCCGCCCTTCACATTAAAGCTGAACCTCCCGGCGCTGTAGCCGCGCGCCTTTGCCTCGGCGGTCATCGCAAAAAGATTTCGTATATCGCCGAAAAGTCCCGTATAGGTCGCCGGATTACTTCGCGGCGTTCTTCCTATCGGCGACTGGTCTATATCTATTATCTTGTCAAGGTTTTCGCTTCCGATAATTTTTTTATACTTTCCGGGAACCTTTTTCGCTCCGTTTAACTCATTAGCAAGAGCCTTGTAAAGAATCTCGTTGACAAGCGAGCTTTTTCCGCTTCCCGAAACGCCCGTTATGCACGTAAATGTTCCGAGAGGAATTTTAACGTTGATATTTTTAAGGTTATTCTCGGCCGCGCCCTTGATTTCAAGAAAGCTTCCGTTACCCTCTCTGCGCTTTTCAGGCACGGGAATCTTTCTTCTTCCGCTGAGATACATACCGGTTATCGAATTCTCACACTTCATAATTTCCTCTGCCGTTCCCTCGGCCACAACCTCACCGCCGTGGATTCCCGCACCCGGACCGATGTCGATTATATGGTCGGCGGCAAGCATAGTATCCTCATCATGCTCAACTACAAGAAGGGTGTTTCCCAGGTCTCTGAGCCTTTTAAGCGTGTCGATGAGCCTGTCATTATCACGCTGATGAAGGCCTATGCTCGGCTCATCAAGTATATATATAACGCCCATAAGGCTTGACCCAATCTGTGTGGCAAGGCGTATACGCTGTGCCTCTCCGCCCGAAAGCGTCCCTGCACTCCGCGACAGGGTGAGATAGTCAAGTCCGACATCTTCAAGAAATCCGAGCCTTCCTATAATCTCTTTTAAAATGTTTTTAGATATTATCATTTCCTTCGGCGAAAGCTTTTCGCGAAGCTGTTTGAAAAATTCAAGAGCATCTACAACGGACATTTGCGTCAGCTCATTTATATTCAACCCGTCAACAGTCACGGCGAGAGTTTCGGGTTTTAAGCGCGCCCCGCCGCAGTCGGGACACCTTGCGCTTACCATAAAGCTTTCTATATCCGCTTTTGCCCACTCTGACGTGGTTTCCTCATATCTGCGTTTCAGATTCGGAATAATCCCTTCAAACTTGGCATACTGCACGCCCTTTGCGTATCGTCTGTCATAGGTTAATTTAAGCTTTTCTCCTTTTGTTCCGTATAAAAGAATGTCCACTATTTCATCGGGAAGCTCTTCAATCGGCGTATCAAGGCTAAAGCCATAGCGTTCGGCCATACCCTCATAATACATCCGAGAAATGCTGTTTTTTTCCGTCCCGTTCCAGCCCGAGGCGGCAATCGCCCCCTCGTTTATACTGAGACTCTTATCCGGAATAACAAGGTCGGGCGATACAGATGTGACCGTTCCGAGACCCATACAGGTCGGACACGCACCATAAGGGGTGTTAAATGAAAACATTCTCGGCGTGAACTCAGGTATGCTTATGCCACAGTCATCACAGGCATAATTCTGACTGAACATATGCTCTTCGCCGCCTATTACATCAATTAGGACAAGACCGTCAGCCATCTTAAGCGCGGTTTCAACCGAGTCGGTGAGCCGCTTATTTATTCCGTCACGAATCACAAGCCTGTCTATCACTATATCAATACTATGCTTTTTCTGTTTATCAAGCTTTATCGGCTCGCCCGTAAGTTCATACATTTCACCGTCGGCGCGGACACGAACAAACCCGCTCTTCCTCGCCTTTTCAAAGGTTTTTATATACTCGCCCTTTCTTCCGCGGACAACGGGAGCCATAACCTGTATCTTTGTCTTTTCAGGAAGGGCAAGAACAGCGTCTACAATCTGGTCAACCGACTGAGGAGCTATCTCCTTTCCGCACTTAGGGCAATGTGGAATTCCCACATTCGCGTACAAAAGCCTTATATAGTCATAAATCTCGGTAACCGTTCCGACGGTTGAACGCGGATTCTTTCCCGTTGTTTTCTGGTCAATCGAAATCGCGGGTGAAAGTCCCTCAATCAGGTCAACATCAGGCTTGTCCATCTGCCCCAAAAACTGCCTTGCATATGCCGAAAGCGATTCAACATACCTGCGCTGACCCTCGGCATAGATTGTCTCAAAAGCAAGCGACGACTTTCCCGAACCGCTGAGCCCCGTTATAACCACTAATTTGTCTCTGGGAATCTCAAGTGATATATTTTTAAGGTTATTTTCTCTTGCACCTTTAATAATAATATTTTTATTCATCAGCTATCTCCTTGTTCATCTTCAAGTCTGCGAATTTCATCTCTTATCTGCGCCGCAAGCTCAAACTGAAGCAGCTCAGCCGCCTTGCGCATATCCACGGTAAGCTCGGCTATCTTGCGGCGGGTATCCTCCGCCTTGCGTTCCTCGGCGGTCGCCGCCTTTCGCGGAACGCTTACAGCTTTTGTTGCCTCTATTACCTCGCTTACACTCTTTTTAATCGTTTTCGGAACGATTCCGTTCCTCTCGTTATACTCCGCCTGAATGGTTCGGCGGCGGTTTGTTTCGTCAATCGCTCTCTGCATCGAACCGGTAATATTATCGGCATACATTATAACCCTTCCGTCTGCGTTTCTCGCCGCACGGCCTATCGTCTGTATAAGTGATGTCTCACTTCTTAAAAATCCCTCTTTATCGGCGTCAAGAATCGCCACAAGCGAAACCTCGGGGATGTCCAGACCCTCGCGGAGAAGATTTATCCCGACCAACACGTCGAACACACCGAGACGCAAGTCTCTGATGATTTCCATTCTCTCTATCGTGTGGACATCAGAGTGAAGGTACCTCACCTTGACATCCATTTCTTCAAAGTATTCGGTCAGCCGCTCTGCCATCTTCTTGGTAAGAGTTGTGACAAGAACCCTCTCGTCCCTTTGGACTCTCTTTTGAATCTCGCCGTATAAATCGTCAATCTGTCCGTCGATAGGTCTGACCTCAACCGCCGGGTCAAGAAGGCCGGTAGGCCTTATAACCTGTTCGACAATCTGTGCCGAATGCTCGCGCTCAAACGCGGCAGGCGTTGCGCTGACAAAGACCGCCTGATTAATCCTCTCATAGAACTCATCAAAGGTCAGCGGCCGGTTGTCAAATGCCGAAGGCAGCCGAAAGCCGTATTTAACAAGGCTTTCCTTCCGCGAGCGGTCGCCCGCGTACATCGCACCGACCTGCGGAAGCGTCACGTGCGACTCATCCACAAAAAGCAGGAAATCTTTAGGCAGATAATCCATTAGCGTAAACGGAGGACTTCCCGGCGCTCTTCCGCTTATGTGCCGCGAATAGTTCTCGATTCCGTTACAGAAACCCGTTTCGAGCATCATCTCTATATCATAATTCGTCCGCTGTTCAAGCCTCTGTGCCTCAATCAGCTTATTGTCCTTTTTTAATTCTTCAAGCCGTGCGGCAAGCTCCTCCCTTATACTCTCTATCGCCCTGTCACGCTTCTCGGGGGTTGTGACATAGTGCGATGCCGGATATATGGCGATATGGCTTCTCTCCGCAATAGGCTCGCCCGTCACCGGGTTGAAGTCATAAATCTTCTCAACCTCATCACCGAAAAATTCAATTCTGACCGCCGTCGTACTCGATTCCGACGGAAAGACGTCAAGCACATCGCCGCGGACGCGGAATTTGTTTCTGCTGAAGTCTATGTCATTTCGTTCGTACTTAATCTCGATTAGCTTTGCTATCACATCGTCACGGTCACGAACCGTTCCCGGACGCAGAGAAACCACCATATTATTATAGTCAATCGGGTCACCCAGGCCGTAAATACACGAAACGCTGGCAACAATTATTACGTCCTTGCGCTCAAAGAGGGCAGACGTTGCGCTATGCCGAAGCTTATCTATCTCTTCATTGGTGGAGGCATCCTTTTCTATATATGTGTCTGAACTTGCTATATACGCCTCAGGCTGATAATAGTCATAATATGACACAAAATATTCCACCGCGTTATTGGGAAAGATTTCTTTAAACTCACTGCATAGCTGTGCCGCAAGAGTTTTGTTATGTGCAAGCACAAGCGTAGGCTTGTTTACCCTTGCAATCACGTTAGCCATCGTGAAGGTCTTTCCGCTTCCGGTAACGCCGAGAAGGGTCTGAAACCTGTCGCCATTGTTTATCCCGTTAACAAGCTTGTCAATCGCCTGCGGCTGGTCACCGCTCGGTTTATACTTAGAAACAATCTGAAAGTCCATCCGATAATCTCCCCTTTCCCATCGGTATCTTAACAATAGATTATATCACATATTCTTTTATCTTGCAATAACAATATTATGAACTTCTGTATGCTTTTCTATTTATATACCATTCTATGTCAAAAGCTCATCTGCTTTTTAATTGCATACACAGCTTAATAGAAAATACCCCTCTCAGAATAGAATCTTGGAATATTTTTTCTCAAGCTTCTATTCTAAGAGAGGTAAAAATCTATCGCCGGCTTGTTATTTTTCTGCCTTTTTAAGCGAGTATTTTTTCTTATACATATTATATTTCTCAACAAAGTCATTTTCATCGTCATTTTTAACGTGACTTAAATAATCATGAGTTTCAAGAGCCTCATTATTGGGTGCAATAAGCGAAACCGCAATATTTGAACAATGTCCCGCTATTCTCTCATAGGCAATCAATAAATCCGACAAAATAAATCCCATTTCAACGGTACAGGCACCGTCACGCAAACGCTGAACCTGATTGTTCTTGATTTTATGCTTAAGCTTGTCTATAAGCTGGTCAAGAGGTTCAACCTTCTTCGCCTCTTCCAAATCATCGTTATGCAAGGCCCGCGAGGTAATCTCAACTATCTCCTTAACCGCATCGCCCATAACCCTCATATCATCAACGACCTTCTCGGGAAAGACAATGTTCTTTTCATGAATTTCCTTTGCGGCACGCATGACATTTACCGAATGGTCCGAAATTCTCTCTATGTCACCGACCGAATGAAGAAGCCTTGTCACTTCAATACTGTCTTTTGAGTTAAGCTCACGCGATGAAATCTTAACGAGGTAAGAGCTTGTCTTATCCTCAAACTTATCGACTTCGCCTTCCCATTCTTTAATTTTAGCGGCCATTGCCTTATCATACTTATGAAGAAGTCCCGTTGCTTCAAGCACACCTCTTTTGGTTAAATCCGCCATTTCACAGACAACACCGCGGCATTTTTCAACCGCAAACGAAGGCATAGACAAAAATCTGTCGTCAAGCGTCGCGAATATATCCTTCTCCTGTTTCTCGCCCTTGATTGTAACCTTAGCAAGCTTCTCGATTCCGTCACAAAACGGCATAAGAATTATCGTTGATATAATATTAAACAGCGTATGAATTATGGCTATTGTCAAAACGCTGACATTTGCATTCCCGTCCATAATCGGAAAGCGAAAAATTGCATTCAAAATATAAAACACCGTCGCAACAATTATAACGCCTATCATTTTTATATATACACATGAAGCGGCAACGCGTTTAGCCTGAACATTACCCGTTATCGCGGATAACACGGGCGTTATGGTCGTTCCTATATTCTGACCCAGGATAATCGGTATTGCCGTTGAATATGGGATTGCCCCCGTGAGAGAAAGCGCCTGAAGGATTCCGACCGACGCGGAGGATGACTGTATTATCGCGGTAAAAAGCGTTCCTACTATGATACCCATAATCGGGTTTGAGAACATAATAAGCATCCGCGAGAATGACTCGCTTTCCTTTAAGCCCTCCATCGAGCCGCTCATCATATCCATACCGAACATCAGGATGGCAAATCCGATAAGGATTGAGCCGATATTCTTCTTTTGGTCGCTTGTATCCATCATTATCATCACTATGCCGACCACCGCCAGGATAGGAGAAAATGACTCAGGCTTCATCAGACGAAGAACAAAGTTCTCGCCGTTGATTCCCGTTAAGCTTAAAAGCCACGCGGTAACCGTCGTGCCGATATTCGCACCCAGTATGATGCTTATTGTCTGCGAGAGCTTCATTATGCCCGAATTCACAAATCCGACCAGCATAACCGTCGTTGCGGAGGATGACTGAATAATCGCCGTAACGCTTAGTCCGAGCAAGAAACCTCTAAAACGATTTGATGTAAGTCTTGCAAGAAACATCTCAAGCCGTCCGCCGGCAAGCTTCTTTAAGCCGTCGCCCATAAGCTCCATGCCGTATAAAAAAAGTGCTAATCCGCCCAAAAGCGTCAGGACAGAAAATAAATCCATAATCTTACCTCCGTATTAAACGTAGTTTAACAACCGATTAATCCCAATATATATCATACCACATTTTTCATAAAAGTCAACAAAAAAACTCGGATTCTGTCTACATTACTGATTTTAACGTATTTAATGACAAATTTATGGTTAAAAAAGACTGCCGCAGACGCGACAGTCTCATTAATATTCTACATCAAAACCGGAACATTATACAAAAATAAAAATATGGTCGGCGCAACAAGTATAATACTGTCGCATCGGTCGAGGATACCTCCGTGCCCCGGCAGGATATTTCCAAAATCCTTTATATCATACTGACGTTTAATCGATGACGCAACCAAATCACCGATTTCGGAGATTACTGCGGCTATCAAGCCGAGAACAAACAATAACAGCAGATTAAACTGCCGCCCGCCCAGGAATCCGACAAACGCGTTATTCACCACAATTCCGAATAAAACGAACATTATTCCCGCTCCGACGACTCCGCCGATTGCACCCTCTACCGTCTTTTTCGGACTTATATCCGGACATAGCTTATGCCTGCCGAACATTCTTCCCGCAAAGTATGCACAAGTATCGGTTGAAAACGCACCGATAAACACAAACCAAATAAAGAATCTCCCGAATTCCATTGACCGAATATGGATTATATATGACAGAAAATACGGAATATAAATTATACCAAGAAGGAGCATAGCTATGTCTGACGCCTTAACCCGCTTGTTATAAATCAGCATAATCAAAAATAATGCAACCACATACACATAAACGAGTATCAGCGTCTCCTGGATACTCAGCATCAGTCCCACAGGTATGATAACCGCGGCAACAATACCCATTGCACACAATCCGCGATGAGCGAGCAGGCCGACCGCCTTATAATATTCATAAAGTCCTATCATAGACGCCGCAATAACCGTCAGAGTAACCAAGATTGACGGACAAAGCAAAATTATTATCAGTATAGGAGCGCAGATAACCGATGTCAGCACTCTCATTTTTAACGAAGAATCTTTTTTCATTCTGCTCCCTCTCTTCCGATAATTTTAAATCGCCCCAAAGCGTCTGTTTCTGTTCTGATATGCAATAATCGCCGCCCTCATATCATTTTCCTTAAAATCGGGCCAGCAGATGTCGCTGAACCAAAATTCGGAATACGCGGCCTGCCAAAGCAGGAAGTTTGACAACCTTTGCTCGCCGCTCGGGCGTATAATCAAATCCACCTCAGGAAGTCCGGCGGTATCTAAGTACGATGTAAACATAGCTTCATCTATATCGGGTGGATTTATTTTGCCGTTCTTTACCTCTGCGCTTATCCCGCGC
>CADBUP010000100.1 GCA_902797885.1 uncultured Ruminococcus sp. | reverse complement strand
TATCATCACTCTTTATCTCGCCCCGTACCTCGTATATTGCGTCAACTATCGATTTTGCAATATTGTCCGCATAATCGTCATCATTACCGAAAAATCTGCCTTTCTTTAAAATCAACTGCCGCTCATTCTCAAAACCGTAATAATTACTTTTCAGCATCTCATAAAGCTGTGCAAGGGTAAACACTTTTTCGTCAAAAACAAACTGCTTTATGGCAGACAGAGAATCCGCCGCGTTGGATATGCTGTTAAACGACATCGTTATTCCGTAATACTTTGTGCCCTTATCCGTAAGAGGCCTTCCACTCTCTATACAAGAGGTGCTGAGCGCCGAGTTCAGCACATTTATATCCTCCGCGGTCGCTTTTGAATAATTCGAATATTCCTCCGCAATCGCAAGCATATCCGCCCTTAAATGCTTTTTAAACAGGGCAAAAACCTCATCAAAGCTCTTTGCCGACAGAAAATCTTTATCGTTATATATAAGCTGTTCTATCGAATGAATAAGGTTTATATGCGCCAAATCAATTCTTGCACCGCGCGGCAGACACCACTCATTGCATCCGACAACGGTATAATCCACCGCGTCCTTATAATCGATTCCTATATCAACCATTCCCGGAAGTCTCGGCTCATCGTTTACAAAAACTATCCACTGACATTTTGCATTAAGCTCCGTTATATATTTTATCGTCTCCGCCGTAGTGTACTTTGTGTATCTGAATGATGCCTGCGGTCTGAAAGTCGGCAGCTCGGCAATGCACTCAAGCACCAACTTTGAAAGTTCGTTAAACCCATCTGTACCGTTCTCAAGGTATCCGCCTACCACAAGATGATTGTGTCCGCTTATCGGCAGTCCGACATTATCCATCTGCGTTTCAAACACCTTGACAAAAAGCTCCTCCAAAAGCTCTGACGCATCATCACGCGACAGTGTTCCGTTTTCCGTTTCTTTTTTATAGAACGGATATAAGTATTGATCTATTCTGCCCAGGCTGTCCGGGCAAAGCTGAAACATAAACCATACCGACTGCACCGCCTCATAAAACGTCTCCGCAGGGTTCATCGGCACCTTTCGCATCACGTTTGAAAGCTCACTGTCGGTACATATATCCGCATAACGACAGCTTAACTCGTTGAGAGAATCAAGAACAATTTCCATAGCCGTATGCAACTCATTTTTCTCGGTTCGGCTGTTTATCAAATCAATATAACCCTTTAATCCGTTTTTTAATACAAAGTCAAAATCCAAGACAATATGCGTCCAGCCCCAGTAAAACAGCGGCGTCGGATTGTCACAGCAAAGCCCCGACCAATACTTATTCAGATTTCCGTGTCCGACACGTCTGTAAAAATCCGCAGTATATTCGCAGCCGCCGTACCTAAGCCTTCCGAACAGTCTTTCGCCCGCATACTGCTTTACGGGAACAGATTCAAAGAAACGTTTAAGTCCCTTTGCTATATCAATCGGTGATTTCAGTTCGTCCTTATTTTCAAGTGCCGCCTTTCCGCACAGAAATTTATCAACTCCGTCCAAAGCATCCTGTGCCAGTTTCTTTACATTTTCAGTCATAAATATCATTCCCTTCCGCGATTATTCGCATATCTCAACTATTGCCTTTGCAAACATTTTCGCCGCTGTAACAAAAGTTTCAAGATTGTAGCACTCATTTTCTCCGTGAGCGTTACAGCTGCCGTCATCATACATCACTCCGCCGAAAATAACGGCGTCAGGCTTCAGATGCGCATATGTAATACCATCCGTACTGTAACCCTCATCATTTCTGCCTGTCTGCTCTGTATAGATTTTTTGCAGGATTCTTACAAGCTCAAAATCCTTCGGAACATTGTGCGGCTCGTCCACACACAGCACTTCTGCATCAAGCGGAACTTGGCTTGTAATCTTTTCAAGAATTTCTTTTGAACTCTCCGTTACCGCCACTCTTGAATCGGTTTTCAAATTCAATCTTCCGTTTCTGTAATCAAATACCGTAAGCGAAAGTGTAGCCTTTTCCGGCGCAATTCCAAATCCCTCTCCGTAGAGAAGGTTATGTTTAAATAGCTTAGCAAGCCGCGAAAAAATTCCGTCCTTTTCATCAAACGCGGCAAGCAGTTTTAAGAGCGCGGTTGCTGCATTTGCTCCGTTCCACGGTCCTGCCGCGTGCGCACTTTTTCCGTAAATTGTTACGGTTGTGACCTCACCGTACGTTACAGTCTCATATTTTATATTTTCAAATCCCGAAAGCTCCGCGTCAATCTCGCTTGCCGAAACATTTTTGAATTTTACCGTTGCCGTATCTGGAATTACGTTTATTACCTCGCCCGAATGTGCACAAACAATCCTATCCGACACATAGCCGCCGGTAAAGCTCAGTCTTACGAGACCTTTTTCCGCAACTCCGACAGGAAAACACGCGTCAGGCACAAACACAAATTCGGGAAATCTATTTGATTTTAAGTATTCCTTAAAATCGCTGAATCCCTTTTCCTCGTCCGTACCCATGTACAGGCACACTTCTTTCGTCAGCGGAATTTTCAGCTGCTTAACAGCGTAAAGCGCATAAAGCGCTGCTGCACTCGGTCCTTTGTTATCCAAAACACCTCTGCCGCAAATCATACCGTCCTTTATAACAGGCTCAAACGGCGGCGTGTCCCATTTTTCTGCATTCACCTCAACCACGTCAAGGTGACACAGTATTCCAAGCTTTCTCTCACCCGCTCCGAGCTTTATCAGTTTTACGCGGTTATCAAAGTTTTCCGTTTTAAATCCCATTTTCTCTGCCGTATCTCCCGCAAAACGGAGCGCACGGTCGATTTCCTCGCCGTATGGCATACCCGGCTTTTGCTCTCCTCTTACACTCGGGATTCTTATCAACTCTTCCAAAAAACCTATCATTTCATCCTTGTGCAAATCGATAAACTCATCAATTTTGTATTTGTCAGTCATACTTTTCGCTCCCTTCAATCCTTATTTATAAACCCTACATATTCAAGCCAGTTCAGCAAAAGTCTGCGCCAACTGCTTACACATATTTTCACCTTATCTTGCGGATCGTCATCTGCAAGTCCCATGCCATGCCAACCATCAGGAAACAAATGCAGTTCTGCCGAAATGTCCTTGTCTTTCAACGCTCTTACATAATCGATACTGTTAAACACCGAAACCTCGCTGTCCGTCATAATATGCCACACAAATGCAGGCGGCGTTTTGTCCGACACAATGTTGATTGGCGTAAGCCTGTGCGCAAGCTTCGCGCTCCTTTCACCGAGCAAATTCCGGGCAGAATCTTCGTGCCGCATATCTCCGTATAGATATATGACGGGATAGCACAGAATCTGCGCGTTCGGAATATAGCTTTTCGTGTCAATCTCATCTTTAAAATCATAATCTATATCTTCAAAATATGTGCTTGTCAGCGCAGCAAGATGACCACCCGCAGATGTACCCATAACCGCAATTTTTGACTTATCTATTCCGTACCGTTCCGCATTGTATCTGACAAAACTCACTGACCTTCTTGCGTCCAAAAGCGGCAGCGGGAACTCAAACGGACTGACCCTGTAGTCGGTCACAAAAGCGCATATGCCGTTATTTGCAAGATACTCCGCATATGCCTTTCCCGAATGCGGCGTACGCATCATATACGCCCCTCCCGCGAAAATTATTACGGCACAGTCCGATTTCTTTACATCCGGTAAATATGCGGTAATATGTATATCGCCGTCATGTCTGCCGGGTATCTTATTCCACAAATTCATAACTTCAATCTTCATTTACGCAGCGCTCCTTTTTTCAGTACCTGCTTTGATTATATATAACAATGTTTCAAATGTAAATGCAATAAATAAAACTTTTATACTTTTTGAAACACTTTTATTGACTCAAACCAAGTTTTAATGTATAATCTTAATATGAAAGGATGAAAGCTTTATGTTCACGCACGATTTTTATATAACAAACATTAACTCAATAATCCGCATTGACAGCAAGCGCGCGCCATCGGCATCGGATTTCAGCGGAAAACTTAATTTTAATGAGTTGATTTTTAAGCTTGACGGAAATGTGGAGGTTTTATTTGACGGACATAAATTCACAGACAAAAAAGGGTGGATTCGTTTTCTTCCAAAGAGCGGGCAGGAGGTTGAATACAAGGTAAAAAGAATTGAACCGGGAAGTTGTATAGATATATTTTTTGATACAAATATTCCGATTAAGTGTGAAGCGTTTTCGCTAAAATTCAAAAATTACGAACGAATGTCTACCCTGTTTAAGCGCGCGGAAAGTGTTTGGCGGCAAAAGAAAAACGGCTATATATATGCCGCTTTCGGTTACCTTTATGAAATACTCGGCATACTCTTCGAGGAATCAACATATGCCCCAAGCGGAAAGCTGCAAAAAATCCAACCCGGCACAGACTATATAACCGAGCATTTTACAGAAGATTTTTCAATCGAAAGAATCGCGGATATGTGCGATATAAGTCATACCTATTTTAAAAAGATCTTCACCGATGCCTATAATATGCCGCCCAAAGCCTATATAACACAGCTTCGCATCCGCTATGCCTGCGACCTGCTGAAATCTGGCAGATATAGAATCAGCGACGTTGCCGAGATTGTAGGGTATAAAAACGTGTACTATTTCAGCAAGGTTTTTAAGGCTCAGACAGGCACCGCACCAAGTGAATACATAAAAAATATTATTTAACATAAGAATATCAGCTTTAATCAAGCCTTTTATTCACGGCTTTCAATATCATTCAGATATTCCGTTGCCGTCACTACCGTATTATATGTATATGAATTCGGTAAAATAATCACAAATCCCCGAGAGAGGATGTTGGCATCCTGTTTCTCGGGGATTTACTTTTTAATTTTAAACCATTATTTACTCATAAAAGTTTCTTGAAATAACTTCCTCCTGCCACTCGGGCGAAAGGCTTGTAAACTTTGCGGAAAAACCACAAACCCTGACAATCAAATCGGGGTATTTTTCCGGATTCTTCTGTGCGTCAAGAAGCGTTGAACGTGAAACGCAATTCAGCTGCAACGATTCAACCGCACTGTCCGCCGCGGTGCGCAGAAACGCCTCGCAATTATCAAGCGACGTAGTCCCCGGCAGAATTATGTTTATAACATTATCACCCGCAAGTTCTGCCTTGTCAAGCGCTGCCATAGAATTTATTACGTCGGTAACAAACGGGATTTTTTTAAGTCTTGACGGTGTAAGACCCTGCGAAAAATAGTCGCCGTTGTATCTTCCGTCAGGAGTCGCAAGCGTTTTTTCTCCCCAAAATCGTATTTCGGTATATGTCAAATGTCCCAGATTTATTTTTCCGCCATATCCGCCTGTAAGTTTTGATAGCATATTATAAATGTCTGTGTTAAATCTTTTTGCCAAACTGCACGATTCTTCACTTCCGTCGCCCCAACCGTGGCAGTGTATTGCGTCAATACGCATTTCATCATATCCGTTCCAGTTGTTTCTGACTGCATTAAGCATTTCTTTCAGCGTGTATTTCTTTTTGTCAAAGCAAAGTGTTTTGATCGCTAAAAGAGAATCGACAACATTTGGAAAGCCAACGCACATATAACATTCATCATTGTACCTTGCACCATTGTTTGTAAAATCACGTTTGTTTTTTATGCAATCACAAAACAGAGATGAAAAAATCGGAAGCGGGTCAACCTGCTCCCACATACGTCCGCCTATTGCCGTAATTCGGTTTCTTTCTTTAAAAAGTGTATTGATATTATCACAGGTTATCTTATATACTTCCTCAAAATTTTCTGCATTGTCAATGGAGTCAAAGTGCATACCCACTTTCTCCATCATATCTGTACGGTTATGTATCTCATATTCAAAAGCCTTCAAAATGTTTACATAGTTTCCCTCATCCTTTCGGCCAGAACAATTTGTCGATATTCCCCAGCAGCCCGCAACAATGTAGTCTTTTGCATCTTCTTCGGATATACCGCTTCTTATAAGCGCCGGAATGGTTGCGTCATCATTATGATACAGAATGGTGCTTGTTCCGTGTATAACCGGCTTGTCAATAATATCAAGATATTCTTTCGGCGAATTTTCCGAAAAACGGCATTT
>CADBUP010000099.1 GCA_902797885.1 uncultured Ruminococcus sp. | reverse complement strand
TTGACACCCTCTGTAAAACAGCGGATATTATATCCGTCCACACCCCTCTGACCGATGAAACCCGAAATCTTATAAACAGAGAACGAATATCAATGATGAAACCCGACGCGATATTTATAAACGTTGCGCGCGGGGCCGTTGCGGATGAAGCGGCGCTCACCGAAGCGATAGAAGAAAACCGCCTTGGCGGACTCGGAATCGATGTGTATAGCGAAGAGCCTTTTCCGGCTTCACACCCATATAACAGGATACTGAATCATCCGAATACCTGTTTTACTCCGCATATTGCATGGGGAGCATATGAAGCAAGGCTTCGCTGTCTTAAAACCATTGCTGATAATATAGACGCCTTTCTCAGCGGCAAAACAACCGGCCGCATAGATATATGAATATAACTATTTTATTAAAATATAAGGAGAAAAACTATGGAAAGAGTAGACAAAAACAACTATTATCTTGATATTGCCGAAACGGTAATCGAGCGCGGAACCTGTCTGCGCCGAAACTTCGGTGCAATCATCGTTAAACACGATGAAATCGTATCAACCGGCTACAGCGGCGCACCGAGAGGACGCAAGAACTGTTCCGACCTCGGCTTTTGCACCAGAGAGAAATTAAATATTCCGAGAGGTGAACGCTATGAGCTTTGCCGAAGCGTTCACGCAGAGGCAAACTGTATCATTTCAGCCGCACGCCGCGACACAATCGGCGCGACGCTCTATCTCGCCGGCCGCGATGTTAAGACGGGCGAGCTGGTTTCAAACGCCTGTTGCTGTGCAATGTGCAAGAGAATGGTCATAAACGCGGGAATCGAAAAGGTCATCGTCAGAAATACACAGACCGAATACACCACCTATATGGTTAATGACTGGATAGAAAATGACGATTCGCTGAGCGGAAAGTTCGGATATTGATTGGGATAAATTCCTGCGTCCCGGAATAAACTACATATGAAAAGCAGAATGGAGACTATAGCTAAATGAAGGTATCTATACTTGGCTCTACCGGTTCTATCGGCACTCAGGCACTTGAGGTTGTTGAGGACTTAAAAGGGATATATAATATTGAAGTAACGGCTGTTTCGGCTTCTTCAAACATAAAACTTCTTGAAGAACAAATACGAAAGTTCAAGCCCAAATATGCCGCTGTATTTGATGAAAACCGTGCAAGGGAATTAAAAACCGCGGTCAGCGACACGACTTGCCGTGTGGTTTCGGGACAGGAAGGCTTGTGCTTTATCGCCGCGGAAGCCGACTGTGATATGGTTCTATCCTCTATTGTCGGATTTGCAGGACTTGTCCCCACAATGCGGGCAATTTCAGCCGGAAAGGATATTGCCCTCGCCAACAAGGAAACCCTTGTCACCGCCGGAAGGCTCTTTATGGATGCCGTATCAGAGCACAATGTTCGGCTTCTGCCCGTTGACAGCGAACACTGTGCTATATTCCAGTCGCTTCAGGCAGGGACTCACAGCGAGCTTAAAAAAATTCTTCTTACCGCGTCGGGCGGGCCGTTTTTCGGCAGAACCGCGGCCGATCTTGTCAATGTAAAGAAAGAACAGGCGCTTAAACATCCCAACTGGAGTATGGGCGCAAAAATCACCATTGACAGCGCAACGCTTATGAACAAAGGTCTTGAGGTTCTCGAAGCGAGCCACCTCTTTAACGTCGGTATTGACGATATAGAAGTCGTTGTCCAGCGCGAAAGCATCATACACTCAATGGTGGAATTCCGCGACAAGAGCGTGATTGCACAGCTTTCGGTGCCGTCTATGAAGCACCCGATTCAATACGCCTTCACATACCCCGAAAGGCTCCCATCGCCCGACAAGAGCGTGGACTTTGCCGCGCTTTCGAGCCTGAGCTTCGCAAGGCCTGATGAGCACACCTTCCGCTGTCTTACGCTTGCGAAGGCGGCAGGCAAGGCGGGAGGAATTATGCCGACGGTTATGAACGCCGCCAATGAGGCCGCCGTTGCTAAGTTCCTGCGCGATGAAATCGGATTTTTGGATATTGCCGATATGGTTGAGACGGCTATGCAAAAGTTTGATAATATTAAAAACCCCACTCTCGACGACATTATTGCCGTAAATGATGAGGTGCGGAATCAGTTAAAATAGACGGCAAGCCGCCGCTTAATTATGAATTAATATTGTTGGAGGTCACATATGATACTTACAATTATAGGCGCAATAATAATTTTTTCGGTTATAATATTTGTGCATGAGTTAGGACACTTTATCGCGGCTAAGGCGTTTCGGGTAAACGTTCTTGAATTCGCATTGGGTATGGGTCCCGCGATTTTCAAAAAACAGGGTAAGGAAACCCTCTACTCTATCCGAGCCATCCCTATGGGCGGATTCTGTAAGATGGAGGGCGAAGACGAGGACACCGGAACCGACGGGGCATTCAGTTCAAAAAAGCCGCTTCCTAAAATAATTATACTCATCGCGGGCGCAACAATGAATATCCTGCTTGGCTTTATCATTGTCACTTCGATTACCGCTGTGTCGGCTTTTCAGGCTGGCGGAATGTCCTCCACCGTTGTTGCCTCGGTCAGTTCCGAGGCATCCGCCGCGGCATTTCTAAAGCCCGGCGACAAGATTGTAAAGGTGAATAATTCCACCGTCCACATAAAACGCGACATAAGCTTTGCTCTTTCAAACGTCAGCGGCGACCGCGAATACAATATTGAATATATCCGCGACGGAAAACGTTATTCAAATACCTTTACACCTATGGAAACCACATATGATGACGGAAGCAAGGGGTATATTATCGGCTTTACCATTGCCCCGGCCAAAATCGGATTTTTCAAAATCCTTCACGAAGGTTTTTTCCAGACCGTGTGGATGGTAAAGCTTGTATTCGTCTCACTCGGAATGTTATTTAACGGCCAGGCAAACGTATCAGATATGTCAGGTCCCGTCGGCGTTGTATCGGCGATGAACACCGCCGCGCAGAGCGGAATTTTAGACTTCCTCTTCTTCGCCGCATTCCTCACCGTCAACATCGGCGTTATGAACCTTCTTCCTCTTCCGGCGCTTGACGGCGGAAGAACCGTGTTTGCTCTGATTGAACTGATTTTCAGAAAACCTGTTCCGCCCGAAAAAGAAGGCGTGGTCCACTTTATCGGCTTTGCACTTCTTATCGCCCTTATGGTTTTTGTAACATGGAACGACATTCTCCGCCTTTTCGGCAGGTAGAATTTTTAAAAAATTTGTAAAAATTCGAGGAATTTAATGCTAAAATGACCTTGTTCAAAAAAAAATTTAAATTCGCACGTGAGTATTCAAGAGTATACAAGAGAATATGGGCGAATTTAAGAGTTCGTTCAATAGTAAATTAATTTTTTCAAAAAAAGGGTTGACAAATCATAAATTTAGTATTATAATAATTAGGCGTTCTGAAATAGGACGCCTTTATTGTGAAATTAATTAGTTTAATAATATAAGGAGGTAGGCATTATAATGTCAACTTATATGGCTAAAGCCAATGAAATTGAAAAAAAATGGTACATCATTGATGCTGCCGGTAAGCCCCTCGGTCGTGTAGCCGCTACTGCTGCTACTATTCTCCGCGGAAAGCACCGCCCGCAGTATACACCCGGCGTTGACTGTGGTGAATTCGTTATTATTATTAACGCGAAGGACGCAGTTCTGACCGGAAACAAGCTTCTTCAGAAGAAGTGGTACAGACACACCGGTTATATCGGTCATCTCAAAGAGGTTTCTTATAAGACTCTTATGGAAACCCGCCCCGAAAAGGCTATGGAGCTTGCTATCGCAGGTATGCTTCCGCACAACACTCTGGGAAGAAAAGCTTTAACAAAGCTTAGAATCTACAGAGATGCAGATCACAAACACGAAGCTCAGGCACCCGTTGTCTGGGAACAAGCGTAAGAAAGGGGACTGAATAATTATGGCAAACGTACAGTACTGCGGAACAGGCAGAAGAAAAAAGTCTGTTGCAAGGGTTAGATTGGTACCCGGAACAGGCGTTATTACTATTAACAAAAGAGATATTGATGAATACTTCGGTCTCGAAACACTCAAGGTTGTTGTAAAACAGCCCCTCGAGCTGACCGGCACAAACGGTAAGTTTGACGTTCTTGTAAACGTACAGGGCGGCGGCTTCACCGGCCAGGCAGGTGCAATCCGCCACGGTATTGCAAGAGCTCTCTTAGAGGTTGACGAAGAATACAGAGCGGCTCTTAAGACCGCAGGCTTCCTCACCCGTGACCCGAGAATGAAGGAAAGAAAGAAATACGGCTTAAAGGCTGCCCGTCGGGCGCCCCA
>CADBUP010000098.1 GCA_902797885.1 uncultured Ruminococcus sp. | reverse complement strand
GTAACGGGCGCGGCGGCGGATTTATGGGCTTAGGGCAGTCAGTTCAAAGCAATATCTTGCTGAAAATAACTTTTTCGACAGTCTGAACCCGCGGCATTCGCCGCGGTTTTTTTTTCATAAAAATTAAAATATACGGAACTTTTTTGAAACAGGACAGTCTAAATAAATGAGCGGTTGAAAATTCGCTTAAATATAGGAAGTATGAAAGTGCATTTTCATATTTACAAACTTACATTTTCAAGGAGGAAGAAGTACAATGAACAAAAATGCTAAAAGAATATTTGCATCGGCTGCTCTTATCGGAATGATTTCGGCAGGAACGGCGTTTGCGGCAGAAAATGTTGACACGACGGCAGAGATTGATGGTATAGCGATAAAACCTTCGGCTCAGCCCACATCACAGGAGATAAACGGCGCAGTGGTAAAAGGCGTTGAAGTCAAAGAGATAAACGGCGTTAAGATGATTCCGCTTCGTCTTGTGGGCGAAGGACTCGGCTATAGTGTAAACTGGAACGACGAGAACAGATCAATTGAGCTTATAAAGGGTGCGCAGTACATTAAAATGGCTATCGACAAGGATTCATATGCTTTCTCGCGCCGTGCGGGAGAGGCTCTCGGCGCCGCTCCGACTCTGGTTGATGACAGTGTAACGTATGTTCCGCTTTCATTTATAACCGAGATAATCGGCGGATATTATAACATAGAAGCAGACGGAACATATAAAATAGTAAATCCGTCAATCGTCAGTGTAACAAGCGTAAACGAGAACGGCTCGCTTACGGTATCGGATAGCTATCTCGGCGAGGTTATAGTGAACATAGGTAAGGAAACGAGAATTTTTGCGGGCGACAAAGAGGTGTCGGCAAGCGAGATTAAGCCGGATATGGTGCTTGGTATCGAGTATGGTGATGCAATGACAGCAAGCCTTCCGCCGCAGACCACAGCTGAGCGTATAATTATCGAAAACCTTCCGACTGAGACCCCGAATGACGGCGAGGAAGCCGAGTTTGGCTTCAGCGGAACGGTAACAGAGATTGAGGACGGAATGATAACTGTCGGCGAGCCGAGAAAGGACGCCGGTTCGGTAAGATTGGTTATTACCGATGATACGGTTATAACCCGCGGCAAGAACGGTGAAAAAGCTTCGGCTGATGAGATAAAGGTCGGAAGCAAGATATCGGGAACGCACGCGGAGGCGGTCACGATGAGTATACCACCGCAGACCGTTGCAATAAGAATTAATATAGACTGATAAAAAAGGGGCAGCCTAAAAAGTCAATTGACTTTTTAAGCTGCCTTTGCTTGTGTTCCGGAGGTTTTTAACATCCCATTTTGGCTTATAACCTCACCGAAACTCCGTTTTCGGCGAGGTATTTTTTTAAATCAGAAATCTCGATTTCACGGAAATGAAAAAGCGAGGCGGCAAGGGCGGCATCGGCTTTCCCGACAGTCAGAGCGTTTTTGAAATGTTCCATATTTCCCGCCCCGCCCGAGGCAATAACGGGAATCGACACCGCTTCGGATACGGCGCGGGTGAGCTCGATGTCATACCCCGCTTTTGTTCCGTCACAGTCCATAGATGTCAGAAGAATTTCGCCTGCGCCGAGCTTGTCGGCGATTCTCGCCCATGTTACCGCGTCAAGACCGGTATCAATTCTGCCGCCGTTTATATATACGTTCCAGCCGCTGTTGTCACTTCGGCGCTTTGCGTCTATCGCAACAACAACGCATTGGCTTCCGAATTTATCGGCCGCGTCACAGATAAGGCGCGGATTCCGAATCGCCGAAGAATTAATTGAAATCTTGTCCGCGCCCTCGCAGAGAAGCTCGCGAAAGTCATCAACCGTGCTGATTCCGCCGCCGACGGTGAAGGGAATAAACACCGTTTCGGCAACGCGTCGAACCATATCGACAACGGTTCCGCGGCCTTCATGAGTGGCGGTTATATCAAGAAAAACAAGCTCGTCAGCGCCGGCTTCGTTATAGATTTTTGCAACCTCAACCGGGTCGCCCGCGTCACGGAGATTGACGAAGTTTACTCCCTTTACAACTCTGCCGCGGTTTACATCGAGGCAAGGAATTATTCTCTTTGCAAACATTATTTGTCGCCTCCTATGGCTATGAAATTTTTCAGTATGTTAAGTCCCACCTTGCCGCTTTTTTCGGGGTGAAACTGCGTTGCGTGGACATTTTCGCGGCTTAGCGCGACGGGAAGCTCTTTAGAATAGTCACAGACCGCGGTTATGATGGACTTGTCCTCGGGATTCATATAGTATGAGTGAACAAAGTATACAAAAGAGCCTTCGTCTATTCCGCGAAAAAGCGGCGACGGGTTAGGAAAGGTTATGGAATTCCAGCCAATATGCGGAATTTTAATTCCGTCAGCCGGCGGAATCTTAACGCACTTTCCCTTGAATATGCCGAGACCGCTTTCGCCGGGGTCCTCTTCGCTGGCTTCAAATAAAAGCTGAAGCCCGAGACAGATGCCGAGGAAAGGGGTTCCGTTATCAATGACTTCGTGTATACACCCGACAAGGCCGGCCTTGCGGATGGCGGACATACAGCTTCCGAAAGAGCCGACGCCCGGAAGGATTACGCGGTCAGCCTTTAAAATTTCATTTGGGTTATCAGTAATAACGGCGGTTTCACCGATATATTCGCACGCCTTCTGTACCGAGCGCAGATTTCCCGCGCCATAGTTTATAATAGCAAGCATTTTTCTCACCTCGTTGTCTTATTGATTTTATCTTACCATAAATTTGAATGTTGGGCAATAATAATTATAGACAAAGATTTTATGTGTTTGAAAGCCTGCCTTGTGTTGAAAGACAGACGATATTTAAAAAATATTAATAAATTATACTTGATTAATATATAAATATGAGGTACAATATAGATTGAGAAAAAATATATTAAGAGGTTTGACTTAAGATGAGAATACTATTTATGGGAACGCCTGATTTTGCCGTTCCCTGCCTTAAAATATTAATTAAAAACGGGCATGAGGTCTGTGGTGCGGTTACTCAGCCCGATAAGCCTAAGGGGAGAGGTCACAAGCTTATGCCTCCGCCCGTTAAGGTTTGTGCCGAAAGTAACGGGATTCCGGTTTTTCAGCCGCAAGGCTTAAAAAACGATGAACTTTTACCTGTTTTGGAGGAGCTGAAGCCGGAGCTTATAATAGTTGTGGCATACGGAAAGATTCTTCCGGAATATATTTTAAACTTTCCCGAATATGGGTGTGTCAATGTTCACGCGTCACTTTTGCCGAAGTACCGCGGGGCGGCGCCTATTCAATGGAGTGTGATAAACGGCGATAAGACCACCGGGGTTACCACAATGTATATGGAAAAGGGCCTTGATACGGGCGATATGATTTTTAAATCGTCCACCGAAATAGGAAGCGGCGAAACGTATGGCGAACTTCACGACAGGCTGTCGGAAATGGGGGCGGAGCTGTTGATTAAAACGGTTTCGGCTATTTCCGGCGGAACTGCACCGAGAGAGAAGCAGAATGATGACGAATCGTGTTATGCGCCGATGATTTCAAAGGAGACCGGACATATCGACTGGAGCCGTCCGTCGGCCGAGGTTTTAAACCTGATAAGGGGAACGAACCCATGGCCGATGAGCTATACGATGTATGGCGATGAGGTGCTTAAGATTATTACCGCCGATGATGGCGGCGGCGCTTCCGGCGAATGCGGAAGTATTTCGGTAAGAAATAAAAAACTTTTTATTACCTGCGGCAGAGGAACAAGTATAGCCGCGGATGAGATTCAGTTTAAGGGCGGCAAGAGAATGAGGTTTGCCGATTACCTTAACGGGCATACTATTGACGAAAGTATAATTTTAAAATAAGACAGGAGGAATAAATATGCTTTATCCTTATTACTTTTTTGACTGGACGTGGATAATGCTTCTGCCCGCCCTGATACTTGCGATGTGGGCGCAGGCAAACGTAAATTCAACATTTAAGAAATATTCTCAGGTTTATAACCGTTTCGGTATGACCGGCGCTGAGGCGGCAAGAAAGATACTTGATATGAACGGTCTGTATTCTGTAAGAGTCGAGCATATAGCCGGAAATCTAACCGACCACTTTGATCCAAAGACCAATGTTGTCAGACTTTCGGACGCAACGTATAATAGCCGCTCGGTCGGTTCTATAGGCGTTGCCGCTCATGAGGTGGGACACGCAATCCAGCACGCGAGGGCGTATATGCCGATAAGGGTCAGAAACGCCATCGTTCCCGCTGTGAACGTTTGTAATATGCTTTCTATGCCGATTATTCTGATTGGTGTAATTCTTTCATATAATCAAACTCTGGTTGACTTAGGAATAATATTGTTCTCGGCGACGGTTTTGTTTCAGCTTGTGACGCTTCCCGTTGAGTTCAACGCGAGCAACCGTGCGATTCACACGCTCGAATCTCAGAATATGCTTGCGCCCGACGAGCTTGTCGGAGCAAAAAAAGTGCTGAAGGCCGCGGCGCTGACATATGTTGCGGCGGCGGTAAGCGCTATTATGAGCTTGCTCAGACTGATTGTTTTATTCGGCGGCAGAAGGAGAGATTAACTTGACCGATAATCCGAGAGAGGCGGCTGTTTGCGCGCTCTGTAAGATTGAAAAGGACGGCGCATATTCAAATCGCGCGGTGCTTGATGAGCTTTATGGTATGGAGCCGCGCGACAAGGCGCTTGCAAACGAATTGATAATGGGAGTGTTGAGAAACAAAATCTATATTGATTTTGTTATTCAGACGTATTCAAAAATTAAGCTGAAAAAGCTTAGCGTGTGGGTGCTTACGATACTTCGCTGTGGTGTATATCAATTAACGAAAATGGACAAAATTCCGCCGTCGGCGGCGTGTAACGAGTCGGTGAAGCTTGCGTCAAGGTACGCACATAAGGCGGCGCGCGGCTATGTAAACGGAGTGCTGCGTACGGTTTCGAGAAATATTGAATCGCTCCCCGAACCCGGTGGGACCTCGGCGGAGAAAATGTCAGTTATATATTCATGCCCACTGTGGCTGACCGAGAGGTTAATAGCCCAGTTCGGCGAGGCGGTATGTGAGAGCATTTTAATAGACAGCCTTGAACCTCACCAGACTATGCTTAGGACGAATATTCTTAAAACAGATGCCGAAGAGCTATCGAGATTGCTTCTGAAAGAGAATATTAGCACTTCTCCGGACGATGAGGTTCAACAATGCTTGAGGGTAAGCGGAGCCATTGATATAAACAAATCCAAGTTATATAAAGATGGATATTATACTATTCAGAACATAAACTCGATGCGTGCGGCGTTGATTTTAGAGCCGCAGAGCGGCGAAACGGTAATTGATGTCTGTGCCGCGCCCGGAGGAAAGACAACGCACATTGCTGAGCTTATGGAAAACAAGGGCAGGGTTATTGCCTTTGACATTCACAGGCATAAGCTTGAACTGATAGAAAAGTCGGCCGGTCGGCTCGGAATCACTTGTATTGAGGTCAGGGAAAATAATTCCGAAAAAACCGTAGAAAGTCTTATAGGAAAGGCGGACAGGGTTCTGGCGGATGTTCCGTGTTCCGGCATCGGCGTTATACACAAAAAGCCTGATATAAAGTTTAACAGACGTGAAGAGGATATAGGGATACTGTGCGGAATACAAAGAAATATTTTGAATTCCGCGGCGGAGTATGTAAGACCCGGCGGTGTGCTTGTATACTCTACCTGCACCATACTTAAAGATGAAAACAGCGAGCAAATTGAAAGGTTCCTTAAAGAGCATAACGATTTTGAACGAGAGTTTGAAAAGCTGTATCTTGCACACGAGACGGGCGGAAGCGGATTTTATATATGCCGGATGAAGAAATCCGCGGAATAAAAAACCCGGATAAAATTTTGGAGAGAGTTATGAAGAATTTAAGAGATTATACTCAGAAAGAGCTTGAGAAAATCCTCGGTGAGATGGGCGAGCCGCGCTTTCGCGCGGGACAAATTTTTAAATGGCTCTACAGCGGGGCGGAGAGTATTGACGATATGACAAATCTGTCAAAATCCCTTCGCGAAAGACTTAAGGCCGAATACACGATAAATAAGCTAAAAATTGAACAAAAATTTGTTTCGGCTCTTGACGAAACAAGGCGTTATCTGTTACAATTAGATGACGGTAATTTTATAGAATCTGTATTGATGAAATATCATCACGGCTACACCATTTGTGTATCAACTCAGGTGGGCTGTGCTATGGGCTGTGCTTTTTGTGCGTCTACCCGCGGCGGAAAGGTCAGAAACCTGACTCCGGGTGAGATTTCGGGGCAAGTGCTTAAAGTTCAAGAGGATTTAGGCGAGAGAATATCTAACATTGTACTTATGGGAATGGGCGAGCCTCTTGATAATTTTGACAACGTTATGAGCTTTCTTGACATAATAAATAATCCGCTTGGGTTAAATATCGGATTGAGGCATGTGTCTTTGTCCACCTGCGGATTGGCTGACAGAATCCGCGAGCTTGCCGACAGACAGCTTCAGATTACATTGTCTGTCTCGCTGCACGCTTCGAATGATGAAAAACGGTTAAGAATTATGCCGATAAATAAGCGGTATCCGATTGCCGAGCTGCTTGATTCGTGCAGATACTATATAGAAAAGACGAACAGAAGGATTTCTTTTGAATATACATTAATAAACGGGGTAAACGATACCGAAGAAGAGGCGAGAGAGCTTTTAAAGCTGGTTTCGGGGATGCTGTGTCATATAAATTTAATTCCCGTAAACCAGGTTAAGGAAACGGGCTTTTCGGCTTCCAACAGGACGGCGGTGGAAAGGTTTCGGGCGATTCTCGAAAAAGGCGGGATTTCCGCTACAATCAGACGCGAGATGGGGGCGGATATAAGCGCCGCCTGCGGACAGCTTAGAGCTTCCGCAACGCGTCGGGCATAGACTGTTCGCCTGATGTGCGGACGGTGTAGGAGGTGTTTTAAAATGATAGATACATTCGGACTAAGCGATGTCGGGTGCATACGAGAGCTCAATGAGGACTGCTTTTGCATACACGGCTTCGATGAGAATAAAAACAGAGGCTTCTGTATTTTGGCGGATGGAATGGGCGGACATAATGCCGGCGAGGTCGCCAGTCAGAATGCGGTGAAATTCATTGCGGAGGAAATGCAGAAGCTTCTTGACGATGAGGACGAAAAAGAAATTCCCGGAAGGCTGATTGAAGCTGTGGCCGGTGCAAACGAAAAGGTCTACAAAATGTCTAAGGAAAATAAAATTCATAGTGGAATGGGGACAACCGCGGTTGTTGCTTTCATCTGCGATGGGGTTGCGTATGTGGCGAATGTAGGCGACAGCCGTGCATATGCCATACGCTCTGACGAAATCGTTCAGATTACCACGGATCACTCGGTTGTGTCTGAACTTGTTATGGGCGGAATGATTACCCGTGAGGAGGCGAGGTTTCATCCTCAGAAAAACATTATTACAAGGGCGATAGGCACAGACAGCTGCGTCCGCGTAGATGTATTTGAATATGACTATTCAGCGGGGGACGTTATGCTTATGTGCAGCGACGGCCTGACCGGAATGCTTGATGACAATGAGATTTGCACAATAGTAAGAGAAGAAAACAATTCCGAAGATACGGTTTGCAGACTTGTTGATTCCGCAAAGAAACACGGCGGTCTTGATAACATAACTGTTATTTGTATCAGATTCATATAGGAGGAAAAAACAATGAACTTAATTGGAACAATGCTTGCCGGCCGTTATGAAATTCTTGAGGAAATCGGCAAGGGCGGAATGGCATATGTATATAAGGCGCGCTGTCATTTTCTAAATAGGCTTGTGGCGATAAAGGTGCTTAAAGAAGAGCTTCGTGATGACAAAGAGTTCGTACATCGGTTTAATACCGAAGCTCAGGCGGCGGCGCGTATTTCAAATCCGCACGTTGTGTCGATTTATGATGTCGGCTATGAAAACGGTCTTTATTATATAGTTATGGAGTATGTTGACGGCATTACCCTTAAAGAGTATATAGCCGAAAAAGGAGTGCTTCCCTGGCGTCAGGCGGCGGAGTTTGCCGCACAGATATGCGAGGGCCTTTCGGCTGCACATAAAAAATCAGTCATTCACAGAGATATAAAGCCTCAGAATATTATTATGACCAAGGGCGGGGTATTAAAGGTAACAGACTTTGGCATAGCTCGCGCAACGACTCAGGCGACACAGTCAACGTCGAATTCCACCATAGGAACGGTTCATTACCTCTCCCCCGAACAGGCGCGCGGCGGTTATACCAACGAGAGAACAGATATATATTCACTTGGCGTTGTGCTCTATGAGATGCTTACGGGAAGACTTCCGTTTAATGATAACACCGCTGTCGCAATCGCTATAAAGCATATTCAGGAAAAGCCGGTTTTGCCGAGAATCCTTAATAATGAGATTCCTGAATCGATGGAGTATATCGTTATGAAGGCACTAAATAAGGAACAAAATCTCAGATATGCGAGTGCAGACGCCTTTTTGGATGACCTAAATAAGGCGATAAAGAATCCGAATGTGGTCTTAGGAGAGGTAAAACAGGATGCGGACGATCTCGACAGAACTGTTAAACGTAATGCGATAGACGATCGCGATATAGACAATTATGAGAGACAGAGACGCCGTCAAAATCCCGAATACGGTAGGTATGCCGATAGGGTTGACAGAGAGGTTAAGGAAAACAGACAAAGGAATGTTGATAGAATGATGGCCGTTAAGGAACAGAAAAAGAAAGAGAGAAGGATTACGATTGCGGCGGTAATCGCGGCTATTGTTGTGTTGGCGGGACTTGGAGTTGTATTTTCGATGATGACCGGCGGAAGCGCGCTAAGTGTGTTTACCGGCGGCGAAAAGGTTAAGATACCTAACGTTATGGATATGCTTTTAACCGATGCCCAGAAGCAGTACCGACAAGACGGATTCAGCATTGTTAAGAAGAGTGAAAAGGCAAGCGATAAGGCGGCCGGTACTATTCTTGAACAGAATCCGCCGGCAGGCAGTGAGGTTACCAAGAAAGACGATATAGTTATCACGGTTGTTGTAAGTTCAGGCGCGAATAACATTAAGGTTGACAATTATACGAATCTTAAGATAGACGAGGCGAGAAAGAAGATTGCTGAAAGCAAGCTTAAGGTTAACGAGATAGAAGAGGAAAGCTCAACGGTTGCCGAGGGTGTGGTTATTAGACAGGAACCCTCAGCCGGCCAGGAGGTTTCAGAGGGATACCTTGTTACACTTTATGTAAGTTCGGGTAATAAGAAGGACGCTGATAAAACTCAGACCGAGGACAAAAAGAACGATTCAAATAAGAATGACAGTACCACGACTGACAATAAGTCAAACAATACCCAAAACGGCACTCAAAACGGTACCGGAAGCACAAACGGAAACGGCTCGAATTCAGGAAACACAAACGGGAGCAGCTCGGGAAGCGGTTCACATTCGGGCGGAACCGGCTCGTCATCGGGCGGAACCGGCTCGTCATCGGGCGGAAGTTCGTCCTCGGGAAGCGGTTCACATTCAGGCGGAACCGGCTCGTCGTCGAGCGGAGGTTCGTCATCGGGCAGTGGTTCAGGCGGTGCGGATGTTACGCCCGGAATAAGTAACTAAGGTGTTAAAATGAGTGAAAGCAGAGAGTATAAAGGAAAAATCATAAAAGGCGTCGGCGGTTTCTACTATGTAGATACCGCCGACAGGTGTTTTGAATGTAGAGCACGCGGAAGCTTCAGAAGCCGAAAAATAACCCCGCTTGTCGGCGATGAGGTTAAAATTTCGGTGAGCAATGTAACTCAAACCGGGGCAATAGATGAAATTATGCCGAGAAGGAATGAGCTTTTGAGACCTCCTGTTGCGAATGTGACTCAGATGGCGGCGGTGGTTTCGACCACAAACCCAAAGCCTAATCTGTACCTTCTCGATAAGGTGCTTGCTTCAGCCGAAATCTCGGGTGTTGAAGCGATAATTTGTGTAAATAAAACAGATTTGGATTCGGGTGAAGAATTGTGTGAGATATATCGAAGGGCGGGATATAGCGTGATTCCGCTGAGTGCGGAAAGCGGAGCCAATATCGATGACTTAAAAGAGCTGCTCAGCGGAGAGGTAACCGTGTTCGCCGGAAACTCGGGTGTCGGAAAGTCGAGCCTTTTAAACTGTATAACAGGGGACGGACGTTTTGAAACAGGCGAGGTAAGCAACCGGGTCGACAGAGGAAAGCATACCACCAGGCATACAGAACTTGTTCCGCTTGACGGGGGCGGCTATATAATAGATACGCCGGGGTTCGGAACGCTTGATATTTCGGCGCTTTCGCCCGAAAATTGTGCAGAGCTTTTCAGAGAGTTTGAAAAATATACGGACAAGTGCCGCTTCGGCGATTGCAGCCATACAGCTGAGCCTGACTGTGGGGTGCTTAAAGCGGTGGAGAACGGCGAAATTTCAAAAAGCCGATATGATAGTTATGTCAGGCTGTTAAATGAGATTAAAAAGAAAAGATAAAGGGGAGTTTGGCTTTGAACAGGCAGATAAAAATTGCGCCGTCACTTCTTGCCGCGGATGCGGCAAGACTTGCGGACGAGGTAAAAAAGGTTGAGAACGCCGGGGCGGAATGGCTTCATCTTGATATTATGGATGGACATTTTGTTCCGAATCTGAGTTTTTCGGCACAGACGGTTGCTGCGCTCAGACCATTGACAAGGATGTATTTTGATGTGCATCTTATGATAACCGACCCTGTAGGGTATATGGATTCCTTTGTCGATGCCGGGGCGGATATTGTAACGGTACATAAAGAAACGGCTGATGACGAAACACTCCGAAAAATCGCAGAGCATCTGCACAGCCGTGGCGTCAAGGCAGGAATCTCGGTTAAACCAAAGACCCCGATTGAGACCGTTGCGGGGCTTTTGGATGTGTTTGATATGGTCTTGATTATGACGGTTGAGCCGGGATTCGGCGGACAGTCATATATGAAGGATATGGATGAGAAAATAAAATGGGCGGCGAAGATGGCGAATACGAAATATCCGAACCTCGAAGTTGAGGTTGACGGAGGGGTAGGCGTAAAAACCGCCGCTTTGGCGGCCGGAAGCGGCGCGAATGTACTTGTTGCGGGGTCTGCGGTTTTCGGTGCCGCTGACGCAAGCGCGGCGGTTAAAGAAATCCGCGGAATAGGTGAAACCGCGGCGGCTAATATTTAATCGGGATGGATTCTGTGATGAGGGCAATAATTTTTTGCGGCGGTGACGTCAGCGACTATGATTTTTACAATGATATCGATTTTGAGGGTTCGTATATAATATGCGCGGACGGCGGCCTCAGGCATGCTCAAAAAATGGGAATAGAGCCGGATCTTATTATAGGCGACCGCGATTCGTGGAACGGTGAATATCCCGATGGAATTAAAACAATAGTTTCTCCGCCTGAGAAGGATTTGACCGACACAAATTTGTGTATAGACAATGCGATTGAACACGGCTGTGATGAAATTATCCTTATCGGCGCATTGGGCGGCAGGCGTGACCACGAATTTTCGCATATTTGCCTGCTTGCTTACGGGTTAAAGAGGAATGTAAGAATCAAAATTTCAGACAGGTATAACGAAGTTTGGATGGAGGACAGGCCCTTCACTCTGAAAAGAGGGGAGCGAAGATACGTTTCGTTTTTTCCGTTCGGCGGCGATGTTGAGGGCTTTTCGATTAAGGGCCTTAAGTATGAGACAGAAAATATGCGGCTTGTATGTGATGAGGTAAGAGCGTCGAGCAATGAATTTGCGGACTCGGACACGGCGGAGATTAGCTTTAAAAGCGGACGGCTTATAGTTATGCTTTGTAGTGACAGAGTATCGGATTAAGGGGATGAGAGATATGCATGGAAAGATTAAAGTAATTTTATCGGTTATACTTTTGACCGCGGTTATGATGCTTGCAGCGGCTTGTTCGGGAACAGAGAGCGAGGCGAGGAGCGGACTTGAGGATATTTTAAATGCGTTAAAATCGTGTGACAGTGAAAAGATTGACGAGCTTTACAGCTTCGATCAGGTGACGGCATATGTTGACAAGGCAGACGGAGAGAGGTTTCGCGACGCGGTTATTTCGACCCTTTCAAAAATGGATTATAAAATTGACTCAACCGAGAGGGTGAGTGACAGTGCGGTAAACGTCACGGTTGAGCTTACCACGGTTGACTTTTCAAAGATAGTTGAAAGTTATATCGATAAGGTTATGAATGAGGTAAACAGCAGCGATTATCAGAAAAAGGTACCGGGAATGACCGAGGAAGAATACACCAAAGAGATGACAGAGCTTATGAATAAATGTATCAGTGAAAATATGGATACAAAAACAACAAAAACGATTACGGTCACAATGATAAAAGGGGCATCGGGAAAATGGACTGTCGGGGGAAATACAGACGAGTTTTTGGGTGCTCTTTTCGCGGATTTAAGTGACGCGGTTGATTATCTTGTATAATTAATGTGAGTAAGTGTGTGGTTTTTACGTCTCGATGATATGTGTGGAGAAATTTTTATATAAATGTAAAACTTGTGTAAACATATATTTACTCAAAGGCTTGACTTAATTGGGAAATACAGTTATAATACTATATGTGCGCCCGATTTCGGGCGGAAAATATTGGCTTTAAGGAGGGGTGTTCTTGCAGAAAACTAAATCAAGGATTGTTTTTCTGTCTGTGATGATGGCGGCGTTTGTGTGTCTGTCGATTGTTTCGGCACCGTTTGTTCAGGCGGCCGAAAACATAAATTCAGACAATGGCGAAGACGGCGCCCCCTGTGCTCAAAGCGTTGCTATGAACATCCCTCCGGATATGCAGCAAGGCTCTGATAACGCGGTGTTTACAAATGTTCAGCCGCCGTCGGTGCGTTGGCAGAGAGCTGATTTTATTCACAGCTTTTGCCCCGAAGCCACAGCGGTTGACGAGGCGATTTGTTCGTTTATAAGCGAGGCCTTGTATAATTCCGGAACGGAAGCCGTGTACACGGGTGTGGTTATGCTCTGTTGAGTATGGCCGGGTCAAAAAATAATAAACAGAAAATAATTAAATTTTATATAACACTTAAGGAGGAAAAAAAGTGTCAAGAAGTATAGTTAAATTTATGGCGATAATTCTTGTTATTGCCGCAATTACTTACGTGGGCATAGCAGGTCTTGATTTTTCTGACAAAGTTAAAATCCCCGGTGTTACCGATGAAGGCGGTATCACACAGGGTCTTGACCTTAAAGGCGGTACGGTTATCGTGTTTGAGGCGGATGCAGAAAATCCATCGGACGATGATATGTCTACGGTAATCCAAACAATCAGAAAGCGTCTTGATCTTCAGAACTACACCGAAGCAACCGTTACCCGTCAGGGAAGCGATAAGATTCGTGTTGAGTTGCCTGATGTACAGGATGCGAACAAGGCGGTTGAAACCCTCGGTGCAACAGCACAGCTGGTATTTGCAGAGACAGTTACACAGGATCCGTCGGATTCCAATAAGGTAACGGTTGACAAGCAGGTTATGACCGGTGATCAGGTTAAGGACGCAACCGTTGAATACGGTTCATCAGACGGTAAGTCAATGGGTAAGAATTCTTATCGGATTAACCTTACTCTTACCGATGAAGGCCGTGCGGCTTTCGCCGAAGCAACGGGCAGACTGGTAGGTCAGCCTATCTATATCGTTATGGATAACAGCGTAATTTCAGCGCCGCGTGTAAATTCAAAGATAGACAGCAACACCTGTGAAATCACCGGTGAATTCACGGCTGATGAAGCAAAGGCTCTTGCTGCAAACATTAAGTCGGGCCGAATTCCGTTTAACCTTAACCAGGTTGAGGTTCGTACGGTTAGTGCTACCCTCGGTGAAGAGGCTCTGGACAACGCGGTTAAGGCAGGTATTATCGGCCTTATTCTGGTAATGCTCTTTATGCTCATCTGCTATCGCCTGCTTGGTTTTATGGCGGACATCGCTCTCGTTTCGTATATCGGTATTGTACTTATCATACTGGCTAACTGCCACGTAAACCTCACCCTTCCGGGTATAGCGGGTATTATCCTGTCAGTAGGTATGGCGGTTGACGCGAACGTAGTTATATTCGAGCGTGTCAAGGAAGAGCTTCGTCTCGGAAAGACTGTAAGAAGTGCCGTTGATGCCGGCTTTGACCGTGCTCTTGCGGCCGTTATCGACTCTAACGTTACAACAATTATCTCGGCTGTTATCCTTTGGGTTCTCGGTACAGGTACTATCAAGGGCTTTGGTATTACGCTCTTTATAGGTATTGTTGTTTCAATGATTTCTGCTATATTCGTTACTAAGTTCCTGCTCAAGCAGATGATTGGTATGAATGTTAAGAACCTTTGGCTCTATGGTATCAGCAAGAAGTCACAGGTTGAAGAAGTGAAAGGGGGCAAAGCGTAATGTTCAGTATTATGAAGCATAAATGGGTATTTATGGGCATTTCTTTTGCTCTGATGATTGTATCGGTAATTTCTCTTATTGTCCGCGGCTTTAATCTCGATACCGACTTTGCGGGCGGTATTGCCGTAACTTATGAGATAAAGACAGATTTTAATACTGAGGATGTTCAGAAGATTGTAGACGAGGCTCTCGGTTCACATCAGAGTCCTTCATCAATTCAGCGTTCAAATAATGACGAGGTTGTCGTTAAGTTCGGTTATGAAAATGACCTTAAAACCGAGGCTGACCGTTCGGCGTTTTCACTTGACAGAGTTACAAAAATAACAACCGCTCTTCAGGAAAAGTACGATCCTAACGCTTCGGGAGACGATTCAAAGGTATTGTTAAAGAACCAGGATATTATCTCGCCGTCAACAGGTCAGGATTTGGCTCGTTCGGCGCTGTGGATGTCAATCCTTGCTTGTATAGCAATCCTGTTCTATGTAACACTTCGGTTTGAATTTGTATCGGGTGTTGTCGCTATATTTGCATTGGTACACGACGTTCTGATTCTGCTCGGACTTTATTCGATTATGCAGTGGTCGGTTGATACAAACTTCATTGCGGCAATCCTTACCGTTTTGGGTTATTCAATCAACAACACAATCGTTATCATGGACAGAATCAGAGAGAATACAAGACACGCGAGAAAAGAATCTTATTCCGAAATCGCGGACAAGAGTATTCTCCAGACTATGAACCGTTCTTTAAACACCACGATTACAACCCTGCTCACTATCGGCATGGTTTATATCTTGGGTGTTAAGTCGATTCAGGTATTTGCTCTTCCGATTATCATCGGTATAGTAATAGGTTTCTATTCATCAGTATTTGTTGCAGGTCCGCTCTGGGCAACCTGGAGAGATTCAGCAGTAAATGCAAAGAAAAAGGCATAAACCTTTTAAATAAAAAACACGGCGAGGGAAAACCTCGCCGTGTTTTTTTATTCTGATTGGTGCCTTGCCTCTAAATTTTCAGCAATCATCATATCTTTAACCTTCATCAATCGGGTAATAGTGCTTCGCTCGTTTTCGTCAAGCTTCATTGTTATATATCGAATTGTTTCTTCGTAACCGGGAATCATAATATATTCAAGAGCATTGACACGGCGGCGCGTCTTTTCGATTTCCGCCGCCATAAGCTGACACGATTTTTCCACTTCAGCAAGCCGTATAAGCTTCGGCAGAATTTCAGAGAGCGATAAAATCGCACTGTCCATATCCCCCGATGTGTCGGAATAGCCATAGGAATAGATGCTGTTTGGGTCACTGAGCTTATATTCAACACTGTATTTGGGAATCATAACGCTCATTACGTTTTTTTCATTTATGCTAAGTGACATTTCCTGTTTTGGAAGCATAAGAGCGGTGTCGATGACTTCCTTCGGAACGGTACAGCCGGCAACGGCCATCTGCATATTTGCGCTTCCTATTGCCGATTCGACCTCTTTGCGCAGGGTCTGATTTTCGCGGATTAATTCAAGAAACTGCCGCATTAGCTCGTCTCGCTTATCCTTTAAAAGCTTGTGACCACGGCGTGCCGTTGTCAGCTTGTGCTTTAGATTGGTAAGCTCCATTCTTGTCGGGTTAACATTTAGTCTTGCCACAAAATCACAACCTATTCTTCATAGTATTTGTCAAGAAACTCATCCTTGATACGTTTCAGCTCGCTTCTCGGCAGAATCCTGAGAAGCTTCCAGCCGATGTCAAGAGTCTCTTCTATGCTTCTGTCGCTGTCATACCCCTGTGAAACATATTCGCGTTCAAACGCGTCCGCAAACTCTGCGTATTTTTTATCAATATCGGTAAGAGCCGCTTCACCCAGAATTGACATAAGCTCTTTTGCATCCTTGCCTCGTGCATAAGCTGAGAAAAGCTGATTCATCGTATCGCTGTGGTCGGCTCTGGTTCTGCCTTCGCCGATACCCTTATCTTTCAGACGCGAAAGTGACGGAAGAACGTCAATAGGCGGGGTTATTCCCTTTCGATATAAATCTCTTGACAGGATAATCTGACCCTCGGTTATATATCCGGTAAGGTCGGGAATAGGATGTGTCTTATCGTCCTCGGGCATGGTCAAAATCGGAATCATCGTGATTGAACCGTCCTTTCCCTCCTGCCTTCCCGCTCTTTCATATATGGTGGCGAGGTCTGTGTACATATATCCCGGATAGCCGCGGCGGCCGGGAACTTCCTTTCGCGCCGCCGAAACCTCACGCAGGGCGTCGGCATAGTTTGTTATATCGGTGAGAATAACCAAAACGTGCATATTTTTTTCAAAGGCGAGGTATTCAGCCGCGGTAAGAGCCATTTTCGGAGTGGCTATTCGTTCGATTGCCGGGTCGTTTGCCAGGTTGATAAAAAGAATGGTTCGGTCAAGCGCGCCCGTTTCGCGGAACGAGTCAATAAAGAAGTTTGATTCTTCAAACGTTATTCCCATTGCGGCAAAAACAACGGCGAACTTTTCGTCCTTTCCGCGAACCTTTGCCTGACGCGTAATCTGTGCCGCAAGCTGTGCGTGTGGAAGACCGCTTGCCGAAAAGATAGGAAGCTTCTGTCCTCGAACAAGAGTGTTAAGTCCGTCGATTGCCGAAACGCCTGTTTGTATAAATTCCTGCGGATACCTGCGCGCCGCCGGATTCATCGGCTTTCCGTTTACGTCAAGACGCATCTCGGGAATGATTTCGGGACCGCCGTCTATCGGATTTCCGAGACCGTCAAAAACTCTTCCGAGCATATCCTCGGATACGGCGAGCTCCATCTGTCTGCCGAGAAACCTGACTTTACTTTCGGCGGGGTTAATGCCGGTCGACGCTTCAAAAAGCTGAACAAGCGCATTGCTTCCGTCTATTTCAAGAACGCGGCATCTCTTTATATCTCCGTTGCCGAGCTCAATTTCGCCAAGCTCGTTATAGGTTACGCCGCTGACGTTTTTGATAAGCATAAGCGGGCCGGCAACCTCTTCGATTGTTCTGTATTCCTTCGGCATCAGTATTCCTCCTTTTTCAGCTGAGCATTAAGCTCTTTGTGAAGCTGTTTTAAGATTTCATCATACTCTGTGTCTATATCTTCTTCCTTGATATACTTGAAACGTCCGATTCTCTCGCGGACAGGCAGGCTGACAAGAGTGTCTATCGATACGTTTTGTTCAAGAACCTCGTTTCCCAAATCGAAGTATGAAAGAATTGTTTTCATCATATAGAGCTGTTTTTTAAGGCTTGTATAGGTGTCAACCTCGTGAAAGGCGAGCTGATGCAAAAAGTCCTCTCTGATTGAACGAGCGGTTTCCATCTTCAGACGGTCTGACGGCGAAAGCGCATCCATACCGACAAGCTTTACGATTTCTTCAAGCTCTGATTCATCGTGCAGGATACCCATTAGCCTTCCGCGAAGCGTCATCCAGTCCTCTGATACATTCTCACTGTACCAGTTTGTCAGAAGGTCAACATAAAGCGAATAACTCGTCAGCCAGTTGATGGCGGGGAAGTGTCTCTTGTATGCCAATGCGGCATCGAGACCCCAGAATACCTTTACTATACGAAGTGTTGCCTGTGAGACCGGTTCTGAAATATCACCGCCCGGGGGGCTTACCGCGCCGATGGCCGAAAGCGCGCCTTCACGGCCGTTACTGCCGAGAGAGATGACCCTTCCGGCTCTTTCATAGAACTGCGCAAGGCGGCTTCCGAGATAGGCGGGATAGCCTTCCTCTCCGGGCATTTCTTCAAGTCGGCCCGACATCTCTCGAAGAGCCTCTGCCCAACGTGAGGTCGAATCGGCCATAAGCGCAACGCTATAACCCATATCGCGGAAGTATTCGGCGATTGTTATACCTGTATATATCGATGCCTCACGTGCGGCAACAGGCATATCCGAGGTGTTCGCGATAAGCACAGTACGCTCCATAAGAGACTTGCCTGTGTGAGGGTCGATAAGCTCGGGAAATTCATTCAAAACATCGGTCATTTCGTTTCCGCGCTCGCCGCAGCCGATATATACCACTATGTCGGCCTCCGCCCATTTCGCGAGCTGATGCTGTGTTACCGTTTTTCCGCTTCCGAACGGGCCGGGAATAGCGGCAACGCCGCCCTTTGCAATGGGGAAGAGCGTGTCTATTACACGCTGACCTGTGATAAGCGGCTTATCGGGCGACAGTTTTTTCGCATACGGCCTGCCGCGGCGAACCGGCCACTTTTGCATAAGTGTGAGCTCATGCTTACCCTTGTCGCCGTTTATCACGCATACGGTTTCGTCAACCGTGAAGTCACCGTCTGAAATCGAGGTAACTATTCCGCGAACGCCATAGGGAACCATTATCTTGTGAAGAACAATGTCGGTTTCCTGAACCGTTCCTATTATATCTCCGGCTTCAACCGTGTCGCCCTCTGAAACGGCCGCGGTAAAGTGCCATTTCTTGTCGCGCTTGAGCGAGGCAACCTCGACACCTCTGCCTAAGTTGTTTCCGCATATTTTCATTATATCATCAAGCGGTCTTTGAATTCCGTCAAATATGCTTCCTATAAGACCGGGGCCAAGCTCAACGCTGAGCGGCTGACCCGTGGATTCAACAGGCTCGCCCGTGCCGAGACCCGATGTTTCTTCATATACCTGAATACTCGCCCTGTCGCCGTGCATTTCGATTATTTCGCCTATCAGGCGTTCCTTACTGACGCGGACAACGTCAAACATATTTGCATCGCGCATATCTTTGGCGATTACCAGGGGACCGCTTACCTTAACTATTGTACCACTACTCATACTCAATCTCCTTTACTTTAAAATATTGGAGCCTACCGCCTTTTCGACCGACTTATTTACGTCCGACATCCCTGCACCTGTGTTCCCCGATACACCGGGGATAAGGATTATCGCGGGGGTGCTTTCAAAACGGTATTTCTCAATTTCATCCTGTATTTTTGCTGCAAGAGCCTCTGTTATATATATTATTCCGTAATCGTTGTGAGCAAGCTTTTTAAGCGTGCCTGCGGCGCTTTCTCCGTCATCCGTGACAAAGGTCGTCATACCTAAGGCGGCAAAGCCGTATATGCTTTCTCTGTCGCCCATAACCGCTATTTTATACATATGTCTCACGCAGCCTTTCTCTGATTATTTCAGCCGAAAGTCCGGCGTGCTTAGCGCGGAGTATCAGCCGGAGGTTTGTAAGCTCCGCCGATTTGGCGAAGAAATAAGCGGCGAGCGGCTCGATGCCGAAGCTGATTCGCGATGCTTCGGATAAAACGGCGGAGATACGGTTGTCGCATTCCTTTTCAAGCTGTGCCGAATTCGACAGAATATCCGAGAGCGAAGCGTAAGAGCTGTCGCCGATATAGGCCGAAACCTGTTCAAGGCCGCGCAGAGCCGCTTTCTTTAAGCCTTCACCGTCAATGCCGCGGCTGTTACAGAATGAAAGGTTTAACACCGTTTCGTCAGCCGCGGTTTTTGCGGCTCGGACCGCGATTCTGATATTTGCAAGCGAGGCAAGCTCATCCGCTAATCTTTCCGAAAATTCGTTGCCCTCGGCGAGTGAAAGCATTGCGTCGTATGAACGCGCGTCGATAAAGACGTCTGAGAGTCTTCCGTCAGCGGTGGTTGTCAAAAGCTCGTATGAGCGTCCCGCCGTATCCGATATAAAATCCGGAAGGCTGTCAAATTCCCTTGCCGAAAGCGCCGAGTATAATTCGTCCTGAGGAATAAGGCAGGGGGTCAGACAATATTCCCTTCCGTCAAGGTTTGCTATCATCCCTTTTAAAATTGCTTTTAGATTATGAAAGTCATTTCTGACCGCCAGGAACTTCAGCGCCTCCCTGTCCGGCGCAATTTCATTAAGATATTCCCAGACCCCTTCCATATAACCGTCAAGAGGGTCGGCTGTTATATCAAAGCCTTTATCCGACAAAAGCCTGAGGGCTTCTTCATAATCCCGTGCTTCTATAAGCTGTTCAATAAAAGCGCCGCTTAAAAGCTCGTTTTCTGCGGCGCGGACATTTGCAACCGCAAAGGCGTATTCTGTGTTGTTCACGTTATACCTCCTTTAGCTCGCGCAGAAGAGCGTCTTTAATCTTGTCTGCGTTTTCCTTTATCAGTGCGTCAAAGGTACAGTTTTCATCGATTCCGCCATAGCGGAGGATGAATCCGCTGTCAATATCGGCGCATTTGTCTGAAAGGGTTATGCTTCCGTCAATCTTTTTAAGTTCATTGTTTACCGTGCCGACAAAATCCTTAGGAAGCCTTTCCGCATCGCGGCTGTTTAAGATAAGCTCGCCATTTTCGGGGTGGGCATATTTTAAAATCAGCTTGTGAAGTGCACTGAAGTATTCTTTGTCGGGCATCGCTTTAAGCTGACCCGACGAATATAAGACGCTTTCATTTATTATTTCGGATTTAGCAGCCATAAGCCTGCGTGCGGCCGCGGCTCTACAGCCGCCCTTGGCGGATTCAAGAATCTGAGCCGCTTTTTTCTCGGCATCCGAGATTATTTTATCGGCCTGTTTTTTTGCGTCCGCGGTAATCTCCGCCGCCTGTGCCTTGCCCTCGGCAAGGATGGCATCGGTTGTCTGTTTTATCTGTTGGTTATTATCCTCTTCGATTTTCAAGAGAATCTGTTCAAGACCGTTCATCTTCAGTCCTCCTCAAAGTCAAAATCTTTAATTGGAACCCACCGTTCGGGCGGGGAACATCTGCACTTTGGTTATATGTTGTATATGATAAGAATTGAGATAAGCAGAGCAAGAATCGCATATGTTTCGACCATTGCCGCCATAATTATTGCCTTACCGCTCTCATCCGGCTTTTTTGCAATAACGCCTACGCCTGCTGCGGCTGTTCTGCCCTGTGCAATACCCGAGAAGAGTCCGCCGAAGGCAATGGGAAGGGATGCACAGAAATACATAATTCCCTGTGTGACTGAAAGATCCTGCGCACCGCCGCCGAGAACACCGATTCTGCTTAAAAGAAGAACCGAAACGAGAAGTCCGTAAAGACCCTGTGTACCCGGAAGAAGCTGAAGAATCAGAGCCTTGCTGAATTTGGACGGATCCTGGCTGACCAGACCCGCGGCAGCCTCGCCGACAAGGCCAACACCCTTTGCGCTTCCGATACCTGCGAACAATGCGGCGAAAGCCGCCCCTGCTATTGCTAAAGCTAATCCTAAGTTATTCATAAATATTCTCCTTTTCAAATTTAATAAATTTTGTATTTGCCATCAGCGGTTTAAAGGGTCGACCGCCGCCCTCATAAAATTTCGAGAAAAACTCGACAAACTGAAGTCTGTCGGCGTGAACATAGGCGCCGAGAAGATTGATTCCCATATTCGCAGTATGCCCCGCTATTCCTATAACTATCAGGCATACGGTTTTGACAACTGTATTTGACGGCATTGTGGCTATCAGGTTTATTACACTCGCTATGCTTCCTGTAGCCAGACCGAGTGCCAAAAGCCTTGAATATGAAAGAATATCACTCAGGTATCCCGTTGCCGTATTATAAAGTCCGTACAGTCCGCCGAAAAATCGGGCAAATATATTTTTGCTGCTTCTGCCCGAGGTCAGGACTATCAGTATTACGCCGATAATAGCCAGATACTTTCCTATCGTCATATAAACGGCGGGAACGCTTGTGAGTATTGATGCCGCCATCGGGGCAACGCCCAAAACCGTCATATATACCGGGATAACGTCGCATATTGCGTCAAATCTTCTGCCCTCGTCCCATTGCTTTTTAAAGCCGACGCCGAGACCGACGAAAAGGTGGATTATTCCGAGACCGAAGCTGAAAAGCAGAAGCTTAATCGGGTCGTTCAGCGGTTCAAACCATAGCGCGGTAGTGGCGATTTCACGGCCGAAGAAATTTGAGGCAATCGTCTGCGGAAGGTCGCCGAACCAGCTTCCGAACAACGCACCCCAAATCAAGGTTGAGATTCCGCAGTATTTGAACATTGTCAGGCTTCGCCTGAGTGACCCCTCAACAGTGAACTTTTTAAGTGCGATTGTTGTACCTATTATCATCATTAATCCGTAACCCGCGTCAGACAGCATCATTCCGAAAAACAAATAGTAGAAGAACGCCATTGCAGGGTTAGGGTCGACATCCCGCTTGTTTGGCATTGCATACATCTCGGTGATTCCCTCGACAGGGCATGAAAACGCGCCGTTTTCGAGAAGCACCGGAACATCGTCATCATCATTGGGATCATATACGCTGACTGCGCATACATATTTTTTGTCGAATTCCGAAATAAGGCCGTCTACATATTTTTTAGGGATATATCCGCTGATTATTACCGTGCTTTGGCTTACGCCGAGTTTATTTATCGCGTCATACTTGTCGCGCCGCATAGTGAGAAAGTCAATCAAAAATTCTATATCGCCGCGTTTGTCCGAAAATGATTTTATTTTGTCGGTACAGTCGGCTATTTTTTTGTCATTGTCTGAAATCTGTGCTTTCAGCGCGGCGGTTTCTTCCATAGGCGTCTGTGAACTCTCTGACATTATTCGGCTAAAGCCCATATCGCGCAGGCGGTCGAAAACAGTATCTTCGTCCGCCTTCCCGCAGACAATAACCATACCCGTCTGCTCTTTGGAAGAAAATATAATGTCAATATCCGTCGCCGTACCCGTGTCACCGGAAAGTGCGGCTTCGACATCTCCGGCCGACACTATCCCCGGAAGGGTTCCTATAAACGCGGAGGTACGCTTTGTACCTTTAAAACCTCTCGGAAGGTCCATGCTCAGCCACGGTTTAAGCGTATCTATATTTGTCTGAGCCTTGACCGAATCAGCTTTGTATGAACTGATTTTTTTTGAGCAATCGGTGATGCTTCTGCACATTGACAGAGTTTTATCGGTTTGCTTTTTTCGCTCGGCGAAGCTTGCCGTTGACATTGCGTGCCTGCCGTTTAAGGCTTCCAGTAGCGGCGGCTTATACCCGATACTTTTATCGAGAATCTCAAGCGCGGAATTTGCCGTCGCGAGACTCCTTTCAAACTGTGCCATTTCAGAGCTTGTGTTCATTTTGATAAGCTTGTCGTCGTCAATATTGATAAGCTCGACGGCTTTTCGCCGCTGAAGCCGCTCTATTACATTCTTACTGTCCTTCAAAAGTGCGATTATTTCAATCTTTTGCATTTGAAGCTTTGCCATTTACACACCTTCTCTCATATGACCAATCTTAAAACAAAATTTTTGCCGTGATTTCAACGGCCTTTTCTTTAAGACCGCTGTTTTTTTCTTTTAATTCCCTGCATCTCTTTTCAGCCTTTTCGGCCGCCGCCGAATACTCCGCTTCGGCTTTTGCGTTTGCTCCGGATATAATATCCGCCGCACGCTGTTTTGCATCGGTAATCATTTGTGCCGCTTCGGCGCCGGAATCCTTTATCATCCGGTCGCTTTGCTGTTTCGCATCAAGTCTTGCCTTAGCCATACGCGTTTCGGATTCTTTTTCCTTTTGAAGAACCCTGGTTACTGTTTCGGTCGCCAAAATCTCCACCTCCTTTTTCAAATATGCAAAAAGGGAGCGCATCCTCTACAGACAGCTGGCTCCCATTATACGCTATATTAAATTATAAACCAAAAATGCTTTTTTATGCACCTGTGGACAAATCAGGAAAGTATTCCCTTAATTATTCAAATAATATCATATTGTTATTTATTTGTCAAGCATTTTTTTATGAATTTTTTGTGACAGAATTTACGGCCGCCTCATATGCGGCAGGTATGACACAGCGCCGTAAAAGTCGGCTTTCGGTAATCTTCCGCTGAGAATCCGATAAATATACAAAAATACTATTTTATTGTTGTTCCGGTATAGACTAATTGAAAAAATAATGCTATAATATATAAATAAAGGTATAGAATTTCTGATATAATGGACAAGGGTTAAGAAATTCCGGACGGGGAAGTGATGTGAATGGAAATGTTTATATCTAAAAAGGAGAAAAACGATTATGCTTCCGATAAGTATATTAACGTAAATTCCTGTGGGCGTCGGCATAATTTTGACTATACGATAATCAGAAAAAATGGACGTTTAGACTATCATCTTCTATATATATATTCGGGTAAGTGCCGCGCTCAATATGACGGCATTGAATACCTATTGACCTCCGGAGATTTTATAATTTATTATCCGGGACAGGCCCAGATGTATTCGTTTGATAACGATAATGGCTGTGATACTATGTGGATACACTTTTCAGGTACGGCCACGGCTGAGATCCTTGAAGGGCTTAAGCTTCATGCAGGAGTTTTTCGCTGCCGCTTCGATGAAAAAATTTATACTGTTTTTAAAGAGCTTGTGCAGGAACATCAAGCCGAGCCCTACATACAACAATCGGCTGAAAATGTGCTTTTGATATATTTTCTTACTATAATTTCGCGAATTACGCGAAATATTGACAATCGCCGAAAGGTAACGGATATAGAAAATGTAATTATGGCTATGAATAATAGCCTCGATAAACCGTATGATATTAATAAATATGCAAAAATTTGTTCGTTGAGTCCGAGCAGGTTTTCGCATAAGTTTAAACAGGTAATGGGTAAGGCGCCGCTTAAATATTTTATAAATATAAAGCTTAAAAGGGCAAAGGAATTTTTAAAGTTTTCCGATTTGAGTGTTTCCGAGATAGCCGAAAGGGTGGGATATGACAATCCGTTGTACTTTAGCCGGACTTTCAGGAAAGCTTTCGGAATATCACCGACCGAGTACAGAAATAAAGAGAAACAGCGCGAGTGATTTCGCGCCGTTTCTGAGTATTCAGACCCTTTTAAAGGTTAAGAAAATCTTTTCGGTAGTCAACTCCAAAGTATTCGGCAAGCTCTTGCATTTCCGAATCTTTAATGGTGTTTTTGCGTGGAAGGTGAGCGGTTAGCATATAAATCTGAGCGGCCTTTTCGACTGTTTCGATAAGTCCGAAGGTCTCGTCGAGATCCTTTCCCGCGCCGTAAATCCCGTGCATTCCCCATACGACGAGGCGGAATTCCTTCATCTTTTCGGCGGTCGCCATACCAATTTCATTTGTTCCGCAAAGCATCCAGGGAAGAACACCCACTCCATCGGGAAATACAACGATACATTCGGTGCACATTTCCCACAGGGTATGAGTGAACTTCTTTTCGTCCAATTCATGAACATAGTTCATGGCGAGGGTGTTAGTCGGATGCGAATGCATTATAACTCTGTTTTCGGGGTTAACCGAAAGCCTTGCCATATGGCTCATAAGATGAGAGGGGAGCTCGCTTGTGAACTTTCCGCCGTCGGAATATCCCCAAAGAAGCTCGGCGGTTGTTCCGTCCTCGGCTATACGGATGATACCCAGATTGTTTTCGGGATCGCCCTCTACATTTTTGAAGTATTTTCCCGTTCCGGTAACAAGAAAATACTTTCCTATAAGGCTGTCGGCCCGGAATCCTGTCGGAATGGTGCGGATAACCCTTATGGTGTCAATATACTCTGATACCTCAGATTCATCAAGAAGCAGGCTGATATTTCCGCCGTTGCGTTCGTCCCAGCCTAAACGATACATATTAGATGCGGTACTGCACATCTTTTTTAAAAACGGTGCTGTTGAAATGTCTTTCATTTTCTTTCCTCCAATACATTTTTTTCATATGCTTTTACCTCGCTGAGATAGTCAACGCTGACATTCTCGCGATTTAAGTATTCTTCCCATATATCGCCGAAAGGCATAGTTTTGAGCTCTTCACTTCTAACCATAAGCGAGGTGAAGTCGGAACTGTCCTGAAGCTCTTTTAATGACGAAGGCTCAAGCAGGGCATAAAGAAGAGTCTTTTGGACGCTTCTTCCGCCGGTGATCCACGCCGAAATACGGTTGATTGACGCATCAAAGTAATCCGTCGCTATAAACACTCTGTCGAGTGCGTCGGCACGAATGATTTCCTTTGCGATTTCACGAGTTTCGTCATCGAAGAGAACAACATGGTCGCTGTCCCAGCGAACGGGACGGGTGATATGAAGAGCCAGAGTCTCGTTAAATAGCAGGACTGACGAAATCTTGTCGGACACGACTTCTGTCGGGTGATAGTGACCGTTGTCCATAAGCGGAGTAATACCCTTTTTAGCCGCATAGGTAAGGCAGAATTCCGATGAACCTACAGTATATGATTCAAGACCGATGCCGAACACCTTTGATTCAAGGCAGGGAAAGACCTTAGTCTTGTCATAGGGAACGGAAAGTATCTCGTCAAGAGATTTCTTGAACCTTGCGCGGGGGCCGAGTCTGTCTGCCGGAATGTCCTTATAGCCGTCGGGAATCCAAATATTCATAACACAGGGGACACCCGTCTCGTTTGCGAAATATTCAGATATTTCAATACAGCGTTTTCCGTGTTCAACCCAGAACTTCCTGACTGTTTCATCGGGCGATGACAGGGTCAGATTGTTTTTAACCATTGGATGTGAGAAGAAGGTTGGGTTAAAGTCAAGGCCCATATTTCTTTCCTTGGCAAATTTGACCCATTTTTCAAAATGCTTGGGAGAAATCTTATCTCTGTCGACGTGCTCACCGTCGAATATTGCATAGCAAGCGTGAAGATTCAGCTTTTTCTTGCCGGGTATAAGACTGAATGCCTTGTCGATGTCAGCCATAAGCTCTTCGGGGGTTGTTGCCTTTCCGGGATAGTTACCGGTTGCTTGGATTCCGCCTGAGAGCGCGTCGGCGCTGTCGAAGCCGCCGACATCGTCGCCCTGCCAGCAATGAATCGATACCGAAATATCTTTTAGGGTGTTTAAGGCTTTTTCGGTGTCAACACCGATTCTTGAGTATTTTTCCTTTGCGCTTTGATAACTCATATTTCAATTTCCTCCATATCAAATGAATTTTTAATGAGGACTCGTGCCTCGGTTAAATTTTTGCATTGTTTTAAATAGATAAGCTGAGAAATCAGATTTCCTGCTGCGGTGGCCTCAACCGGCCCGGCGATGACTCTTTTCCCGGTGTATTTCACGGTAAGCTCGTTGAGATAGCTGTCTTTTGAACCGCCGCCGACTATGTGAATGTCGCCGACTGTTCTTCCGGTCAGATCTTCGATTTCCGAAACGGCATTTTTATATGAACGAGCAAGAGAGTGGTACACGCTTGAAAGGACGCTTTCGAGCCGCATATCGGGGTCGCCGAAGTATGTTCTGATTGCTTCAATCATATTGTCGGGTGCGGAAAATAACTTGTCATTTACATCAAAGTATTTATAATCGGAGCAATCTCTCGACATAAACATCATCTCGTCATACGAGAGTGAACGATTCAAGTCCTTTCGGATATTCTGAAGAAACCACATTCCGATATAGTTCTTTAAAAAACGAAAACGGTATTCTATTCCGCCCTCGTTGGTGAAATTTGCTTTTTGGGTTTCTTCATTAATAAACGGGGCCTTGCTTTCCATACCGATAAGGCTCCAGGTTCCGGACGATACATATAAATCGCCGTCGCTTAAAGGAGTCGCCGCGACTGCGCTTGCTGTGTCGTGGCTTGGAGCAAATATAACCGTGCTGTCAAAGCCGGCGTACTCACGCATTTCGTCAGTGAAACTTCCTATAACGCTTGCCGGAGGGTTCAACTCTTTAAACAGACGTTTCGGAAGGCCGAGTTCGCCTATAATGACATTGTCCCATTCCTTGGACACGGCGTTTACCATTCCTGTTGTTGAGGCATTGGTGTATTCGTTTTTGATAACGCCGGTCAGACGATACGAAAGATAGTCGGGTATCATCAGATAATATTCGGCCTTGTCGAGCTTCCCCGATAATTTGTCGGCGTACAGCTGATACACGGTGTTAAAGCTCATCTTTTGGATTCCGGTACGTTCATAGAGTATGTTTTGGGGAATAATCGCCTCAACCTTGCTGACGACCGCGTCGGTTCTGCTGTCGCGGTAGCAGAAGGCAGGGGCAAGCTCGTTTTTGTCTTTGTCGAGGAGGACATAATCCACACCCCACGTGTCTATGGCGATTGTCTCGGGAATCTTTTCAAGCTCCGCACATTTTTTTATTCCGGCCTTGACCTCGGCGAAGAGCCTATCGAGATTCAAGCAGAGAGAACCGTTGCGGATCTCAAAGCCGTTGTCGAAACGGTAGATTTCTTCAAAAACGATACGTCCGTTTTCGATATGGCCGAGTATATGCCTGCCGCTTGATGCGCCTATGTCTATGGCCAAGCAATATGTCATTTAATCACTTCCTTATTATTCTTATTATTTTGATTATCCTGATTATCTTGATTATATCAGGGGAAATAACAAATTTCAAGGACGGTGTTTTGTGAAAAAAGTGTCCTTATTTGCATTTTACTATTGCTTGTGATATAATGAGTGCGAAAGGCGTGAGGTTTGAATGAAAAAAGAGATAATCGATAAACTGATTCCGCTGACGGACGAGGAGAGAAAACTTGTGGACGGGCGAAAGGAAATTAACCGCGTTCTTTATATGGACAGCAGTAAAAACGTGATAAACAGCAAGAAGCTGCTCGAGCAGGGGAAGCTTATCGCGATTCGTCCGCATACGCGGTTTGTCCGCTTTCCGCCGCACGTTCACGATTATATCGAGGTTGTGTATATGTGCTGTGGCTCTACAACCCACATAATAAACGGTGATGAAATTATACTTAAAGAGGGCGAGCTGCTTTTTCTGACCGGAAGTGCAACGCAAGAGATTCTTCCTGCAGGGGAGCGGGATATAGCGGTAAATTTTATAATTCTTCCGCAGTTCTTTGACCGGACCCTTGCTATGCTGACAAACGAAGAAACGCCGATAAAGAGCTTTCTTATCGATTGTCTTAAGAGCGAACAGCCGAGTACTCCTTATCTTTATTTTAAGGTCAGTGATGTCCTTCCCATTCAGAATCTTGTAGAAAATCTGGTATGGAATTTGATTTATAAAGAACCGAACAAGCGGCTTATAAATCAAAACACAATGGGGCTTTTGTTCCTGCTTCTGTTGAACTATACAGAGAGGCTGGAGTATAAAAACAAGGACGACGAGCTTGTGATAAATGTGCTTAGATATATAGAGGAAAATTATGCGGGCGGTTCACTCACCGAGCTGGCGGAGGAGCTTCATTATGAGTTCGCACACCTCTCGCGCGAAATCAAAGTTAGGACGGGAAAAACGTATACGCGGCTTGTGCAGGAGCGGCGGCTCTCACAGGCAGAGTTTCTCATAAAAAATTCAAATTTGAAGATAGCTGAGATTGCCGGACAGATAGGCTATGATAATATCAGTTACTTCCATCGGATATTTAACAAGGCATACGGAATGTCACCGAAGAAATATCGCGACAGATGCAGAAATCAGGCATAATATATTTGGAATAAAGTGAAAAACACAATTAAGCTGCCGGGCTATTCGTATAAATTTATAAATAATGCAGAAAATGGAATAAAAAAGACTGTTTTTATTGAATTTTTCCGAATGGTTTGATATTATATGAATGTTGTATTAAGAATAATTGGTTTTGAGGGGTATTTGTTTTGATTGAGTATTTTTTAACGGTTGGCGGACAGATTGTTGTAATGTTTTTAATGGTTGTTGTCGGTTATGCGATGTACAAGCACGGGATGCTGACCGAAAGAGGAACTAAGGATATGTCGGTGCTGCTTTTAAAAGTGGTGACACCGATAATTTTAATGTCGTCGTTTCAGCGTGCCTTTGAGCCTGAGCTGTTTTTCAAGTGGCTTGGTATGTTCGGGATTTCGGCGCTTACCTATGCGATTTCGATTGTGATTTCGATTATTGCGTATAGGGGTGATAAGGCAAGGGCGGAGGATAAAATGTGTATCTTCCTGCCGAATAACGGGTTTTTGGCTTTTCCGCTGATGCAGGCTCTTGCCGGAGATCATGGAATTTTCTTCGGGGCGACAAACGTTGTCTTGCTGACTATTCTTCAGTGGACATATGGTTTAAAGCTTTTAAAACCGAATGAAAGGATTTCGGCAAAAAAGATTTTATTTAATCCGGGAATGATTGGCGTTGTCCTCGGCCTTCTTCTGTTCTTTTCGCCGGTTAAGCTTCCGAAGTATGTTTTCGGGGCGGTTGAATCGCTTGCGTCGCTAAATACGCCGCTTGCTATGATAGTCCTCGGCGGCCTGCTGGCGCAGACCGACCTTAAAGAGGCATTATCAGAGCCGAGCTTTTATAAGCTGTCGGCAATTAAGCTTTTGCTTGTTCCGGCAGTGATGCTTCCTATAATAAAATTTATTCCGATGACTGAGAGCATGAGACTTGTTGCGTTCATCTGTTCGGTCACCCCGGCCGCAACCGCTGTAAGTATGATGGCTCAGCTATGCGGCGGTGATTATCGCCGAGCCGCGGCCGCGGTTGTGATAACAACAATTCTTTCGGCGTTTACCATGCCGGTCATACTGGCGATAGGAAGGGTAGTCCTCGGCTACTAAAATATGTCTTGAAAATACTTTGGCTTTATGATAAAATACTATAAGACAACGGATTGATTTAGGAGGAAGAACGATGGGAAGCTATCGCGACAATATACGAAATTTTTCGATAATTGCACATATAGACCACGGAAAGAGCACGCTTGCCGACCGT
>CADBUP010000097.1 GCA_902797885.1 uncultured Ruminococcus sp. | reverse complement strand
TTCTTTCATCTTTCTCAACTTTTTCCGTGATTATTCGTGATATCCGCCGCAGCCGTTTCGTTTTCAATCCCACGATTGTTTCCGCTCCTGCGACAGCTTGCACATTATATCACCTTTTTCTCCTTTTGTCAAGCTCCTTTTTCCTCTTTTTCTCTTTTTCGGGGTTATTTCACACTTTTCAACAACTTAAAGGTGCTTCTCTCACATTCGATTATTCCATCTGCACGAAGCTTACTTATTTCCGACGACATTGCACTTCGTTCTACACCGAGATAATTTGCAAGTTCCTGCCTGTTATACGGAATATTAAAAATACTGCTTCCGCTTTCCTTTGCGCAAAGCGTCAGATATGCCATAATTTTATCCCGCGTTGTCTTTTTTGAAGTAACTTCAATCTTTTTACTGAGCAAAATATTTTTATTTGCCACTATCCGAAGAAGATTATATGTCAGCCTGTTATATCCGCACGCACCGGTCACCTTATCACGGTCAATCATTAAAACCTCGCTTTTTTCTGCCGCCGCAACGCTGACGGGAAGCTTTTCGACTCCTGCAAGCACAAAAACCTCGGCGAACATATCGGGCGGCTTCAAATAAGCCGTTATACTTCTGTTTCCGTAATAATCATCACGAACCACCATAAGCGAGCCGGTCAAGACCAGGCCGATATATTTCGGCGCGCTTCCCTCTTCAAGAATTATCTGCCCTTTTTCTGCCTTAATAACATTAAAATCAGACTCGCTGAAATACTTTTTGAATTCTTCTTCATTAATATCACTAAACAGAGGACTTTTTCTCACTATATCAAAATAATTTTGCATACTTGCTCTCCTTGTTGGAATTCCAACAGACTTTTTGAAAAGATTATACTATAATAAAGCCATCAAGTCAATTATGACAATAAATATTATGTAAAACGGAGGTCATTTCTATGATAAGAAGGATTATAAAAATAGATGAAGAAAAATGTAACGGCTGCGGAGCGTGCGCTTCCGCGTGTCACGAAGGTGCGATAGCAATGGTTGACGGAAAGGCAAAGCTTATGCACGAGCATTATTGCGACGGGCTGGGCGATTGCCTTCCGGCATGCCCCACCGGTGCAATTTCTTTCGAGGAACGAGAGGCGCCAGCATATGACGAGGAAGCCGTTCGCCGTGCGCAAGAGCAGAAGCACGCAGGGCACCGGCATGAAGGGCACGCTCATCACGGCGGCTGTCCGGGTTCTAAAATGATGACAATGCGGCGCGTGGAAGGCGAAGAAAATACCGCCGCGGCGGCTTCTGCGCCTTGCGCAAGCCGGCTTTCACAGTGGCCCGTTCAGATTAAGCTTGTTCCGGTAAACGCACCGTATTTTGAAAACGCAAATCTGCTTATCGCGGCGGACTGCACCGCCTATGCTTACGCAGCGTTTCATGAAGAGTTTATTAAAAATCATATCACATTGATCGGCTGTCCTAAGCTTGACGACACCGATTATTCGGAAAAGCTGACCGAAATTATATCCCAAAATAATATAAAAAGCGTAACGATTGTGCGAATGGAGGTTCCCTGCTGCGGCGGAATCGAATACGCCGCAAAGCAAGCCATACAAACAAGCGGAAAGTTTATTCCATGGCAGGTCAAAACCATCTCGATTGACGGAAAGATTTTAGACTAATTTTTCCCCCCCTCGGCGTAATACGCCGAGGGGGTGTGTTTGTTAAAAATCCATATAAATTTTTGAGCCAATTATAATCTTCAATTCCCCCTTGACCTATCCGCCTTATTATGGTACAATTTTAAATTGAAGTAATTTGTTCATTTTAAAGTGACGCATATTTTCAAACGAAAGCACATTTATAAATGAACGCACAATGAAAGGATCTAATTATTATGTCAAAACTTTGGGGCGGCCGTTTTTCAAAGGCCACTGATACACTTGTAGATGACTTTAATTCCTCTATCCGCTTCGATGCAAGGATGTACGCACAGGATATTGAAGGAAGTATGGCTCACGCCGAAATGCTTGGCAGGCAAGGGATAATACCCGAAGCCGATGCCGCTTTAATCGTAAAAACCCTCGGCGAAATTAAGACCGACATTGAAAACGGCAAGGTCGAGTTTGAGATTGACGCCGAGGACATACATATGAACATCGAAACAATCCTTATTTCGCGCATCGGCGATGTGGGAAAGCGTCTTCACACCGGCAGAAGCCGAAACGACCAGGTCGCGCTTGATGTCAGAATGTATTTAAGGCACGAGGTTGATGAGCTTCTTCCGCTTTTGGAAGAGCTTAAAGCTTCTATATTAACTATTGCCGAGGCGAATCTTGACACAATTATGCCCGGATATACGCATCTGCAAAAGGCACAGCCTATTACGCTTGCGCATCATCTGATGGCGTATTATGAAATGCTTCGCCGCGACTGTGACAGACTTCACGATTGCCGCAGGCGAATAAACGTTATGCCTCTCGGAAGCGGCGCTCTTGCAGGAACGACATATCCTCTTGACCGCGAATTTGTGGCGAAGAAGCTTGGCTTTGATTCCGTCACGGTCAACAGCCTTGACGGAGTATCCGACCGCGACTTTGTTTGTGAACTCGCGTTTGACCTCTCGGTGATTATGATGCATCTTTCGCGGCTGTCCGAGGAAATAATTCTGTGGAGCTCGCACGAGTTCAGCTTTATTGAACTGGACGATGCATACAGCACCGGCTCAAGCATAATGCCGCAGAAGAAAAACCCGGATGTTGCTGAGCTTGTCCGCGGAAAGACAGGCCGGGTTTACGGCTCGCTTATGGGCCTTCTCACTATGATGAAAGGACTTCCTCTCGCATATAATAAGGATATGCAAGAGGATAAGGAACAGATTTTTGACGCAATCGACACAGTTAAAATGTGCCTTCCCGTATTTTCTAAAATGCTTCTCACTATGCGTGTTAAACGCGATAATATGCTTCGCGGCGCAAAGGGCGGCTTCACCAACGCGACGGACGTTGCTGACTATCTGGTCAAGCACGGTCTCCCGTTCCGCGACGCACACGCCGTTGTCGGAAAAATGGTTGCATACTGCATCGAAAACGGAAAGGTTATCGATGACCTCTCTATGGAGGAATTCAAGAAATTTTCCGACCTTATCGAAGATGATATATACAACGAAATTTCGCTCGAAACCTGTGTAAATCAGCGGAAGCTTATCGGCGGTCCGGCATATGACACGGTTAAGCATATCATCGACAGCTATAAATTAAAGTAACTGACAGGGAATGATAGAATGTCTATTTTCGCAATATCAGACCTCCATTTGTCGCTTGGCTGTGACAAACCGATGGACGTATTCGGAAGCAAATGGAGTAACTACACCGAAAGAATGTACCGCGCCTGGAACAGCATCGTCAGCGATGACGATTTGGTTATCGTTCCGGGGGATATATCGTGGGCGATGTATATAGATGATGCGGTCGCTGACTTTGAATACATCCACTCGCTTAAAGGCAGAAAACTTTTACTCAAGGGAAATCACGACTATTGGTGGACAACAACCAGCAAGATGAATAAGTTTCTCTCCGAGCATAGCTTTGACAGCATAGAGGTCATACGCAACAACGCGTATCTATACGGCAACACGGCAATCTGCGGAACGCGCGGATGGAACTTTCCATCAAGCGACAGCGACAGCAAGGACAAGCGAATTTTTGAACGTGAAAAACAGCGTCTTGTCCTGTCGCTTGAAGCGGCAAAGGCTACCGGTGCCGAGGAAATATTGGTTGCAATGCACTATCCGCCGATTGACAAACCGGGTCTCCGCCCCGATTTTTTGAACATAATGAAGGAATATGGCGTAAACCGATGTATCTATGGGCATTTACACGCCGCGGCTCACGCGAGTGCGCCGGTCGGCGACTATCTCGGCATAAACTTAAAGCTTGTGTCCTGTGACTATTTAAACTTTATACCTTTACTTATAAAGAAAAGTTGAATTATTCTAAACTTTCGGGAGTGATAAACTTAAATGAGCGGTGTCAGAAGAAAAATTACCGAAATATCTGTATTTGAATTTTTTATATGTATGTCAGTCATCACTATTCATCTGTTGTCGGAGGGAGTTGACGGCTTCGCTAAATGGAGTGCGGCGTCAATTATCTTTTCATCTCTTACACGGCTGATTAGCTTTGCTGTACCCGGGTTTGTTTTTACTAGTGCAATAAAGCTGTTCTATAAATATTCCGAATCCAAATTCAGGTACGGACGTTTCCTCCTCGGCAGATTTTTAAAGGTATACCTGCCCTATGTAATCGCGGTTGTTGTCTATTATCTTGTATTTATTTATGTGCTGAAGCTTGACGCATACGGAAGCTTCAACCTTAAACAACTCGGGCATTATATACTTTGGGGCGATATTTCGGCACAGTTTTATTTTGTAATATTGATTGTTCAGTTTTACATTCTCATGCCGGTCTGGATACTGATAAGCAAGCTTAAATCCAACATTTTCGCTGCTCTGCTTATCGCTGTATCTATAGTTGTTACTATAATATCAAGAATGTCATTCCCGGCCCTTGCGGCGAACGCGCTGACCTCGCTCGGGAATATACAAACTCCGTTTTTGAATCCCCTCTCGGGATTCACCGCGGATGCGGACACAATAAAAAACCTGTCCGGCTTCACGAACAAGTTTTTTACATCATATCTTGTATTTTGGATAAGCGGAATGTACATCGGCCTGAACTATGAAAAGTTCACCGAGCTGATTCATGCGGGCCGACCCGTTATTTATATAGGCTGGTTTTTGCTGGCTGTTGCGCATTGCATACTCTCATATTTAAAGCTTTGCGGAATATCGCGCTATAGCTTTGAACCGATTATCGTTGTGTTTTTCTGTATCTTCTCGATATTCGGCTTCTATATATATGTAAACAATCTGACAATTTCGCTCGAGCGTATGGGAAAGGGTTTTCTCACAAGCATAGCAGACGCGTCATATGACATATATCTGATTCATTGTCTGGTAATCACGGTTGTCTACTTCTACTTAAAGCAGGCCGATATCGAGAACATTCTCACACGCTTTTGGATAACGGCGGCTATTACCTATAGCTTTTCAATTATATTCTGTGTGCTACAGTCCACCATTCAGACGAACCTTCGGCTTAAATACCGCCGCTGGTCAGCAGCTCAAGCCCGCAAGTCTGCCCGTAGAAAACGCTATCTGTAGGTTAAACCCGCCGGTCAACGCATCGACGTCGATAACCTCCCCCGCGAAGAAAAGCCCGTCTATGAGCTTTGATTCCATCGTGGACGGGTTAATTTCCTTGACAGAAACGCCGCCCGAGGTTATGATTGCCTGTTCGGGCGGGCAAAATCCCGTCACATTAAATTCGATATTTTTAAGAAGCTCTGTCAGCCGCTTGCGTTCCGCCGCGGTTACAGAGTTTATTTTTTTATGCGGCGGAATTTCCGAAAGACGTACTATCACAGGTATAAGCGCCTTTGGCAGAAGTCCGTCCAAGCCGTTTATAAAATCACGGTTCATATTCTTTGAGAAATCCCGAAGAATACGTTCATCAAGTTGTTTTTCGCTCAAAGCAGGTTTTAAGTCGAGGTAAATCTTACATTGCTCCGGCTTGTCCATAAATGCCGACGCGCTTAAAATAATCGGTCCCGTTAATCCGAAATGTGCAAACATCATCTCGCCGAAGTCCTTGTATATTGTCTTATTCCTGTTATCCTTCACCGTAATCGCAACATTTTTAAGCGAGAGCCCCTGAACCTCGCTCAAGTCCTCCTCCACCGTTAGCGGAACAAGCGACGGCCTTAGCGGAGTAATCGTATGCCCAAGATTTTCGGCGAAGGTATATCCGTCTCCGGTCGAGCCCGTCACCGGATATGATATTCCGCCGGTCGCAATAATTACCGAATCGGCACGCAAAAACCCGCGCCCCTTGCACTCGACACCGGTAACCCTTCCTTCATCACAACAGACATCGTCAACACGGTCGTGGATTATCTCGACATTATTGTCGATAAGATACCGTCGAAGCGCAGCCGTGACATCCGCGCTCTTGTCTGATTGCGGAAAAACTCTCTCTCCGCGCTCGACCTTTGTGGGAACGCCAAGCTTTTCAAAAAAGTCAATCGTCTGCATATTATCAAACCCATAGAAAGCGCTGTACAGAAATCGCCTGTTTCTGACAACATTTTTAAGAAGCGTTTCGACATCCTCACAGGCGTTTGTAATGTTACACCTGCCCTTTCCGGTAATCATCAGTTTTCTTCCCAAAACTCGATTCTGTTCTATTAAGACGGTATTTATTCCGCGTTCAGCCGCGGTCCCCGCAGCAATCATCCCTGCGGCACCGCCGCCTATTACTATAATTCGTTTATTCATAATATGCTAATCTCCGTAAATATATTGTTGGTTTTTCACAAAAATTAGTATATCACATTCTTATCCCGCGGTCAATCACAAAAAAACCTTGCTTTTTTTGCATTTTTAGTATAAAATAGAATAAGAATTCTATTTGTACAATTTTTAAGGAGGTTTCACCGATGATAACAGCAGGTGATTTTAGAAACGGACTCACATTTGAATTTGAAGGAAATGTATATCAGGTTGTTGAGTTCCAGCACGTTAAGCCGGGTAAAGGCGCGGCTTTCGTCAGAACAAAAATGAAGAATGTTATGACCGGCGCAGTTGTAGAGCGCACATTCAACCCGACAGAAAAGGTTGAGCAGGCACGCATCGACAGACATGAAATGGAATACCTTTATGAGGACGGCGGCCTTTACTACTTTATGGATCAGGAAACATATGAACAGACTCCGCTCAGTAAGGATCAGCTCGGCGATGCTATGAAGTTTGTTATGGAAAATATGACAGTCAAGATTCTTTCGTATAAGGGCAATGTTTTTGCGGTTGAGCCGCCGACATTTGTCGAGCTTAAGGTTACCGAGACAGAACCCGGCGTTAAGGGCAACACAGCAACGAACGTTACCAAACCCGCAACCGTTGAGAGCGGTGCGACTATTACCGTTCCTATGTTCGTAAACGAGGGCGACACCATTCGTATCGACACGCGTACGGGCGAATATATGGCAAGAGTTTAATTAAATATAATAAGGCGGCCTTTCCGCCAAAAGGAGGACAATATGTCAGAACTTACAAACCGTGCTTCATACCTTCAGGGACTTGCCGAAGGTCTTAAGCTTGACACAGACAAAACCGAGGGCAAGCTCATAGGCGAGCTTTTAAACCTTGTCAGCGATATGGCAAAAGAGCTTGAATCTCTTGATGACGAACAGGCTTTCGTTGCTGATAAGCTTGATGAGATGGAAGATGTTATCGATGTTATCGGCGAAAATGTTTTCGGCGAGGACGATGATGATGACGATGTTTATACCATCGTTTGTGATAACTGCGGCGCTGAAATCGACTTCACCGGCGATGACCTTGACGACATCGCAAGCGGCGACTTTGTTTGCCCTGAATGCGGCAAGACAATCGAACTTGACTTTGATGAATGTGACTGCGACTGTGGCTGTGACCACGATCACGAATAATAGGAAAATAAACCATGCTGCCTGTAGATGACAGGCAAAACCGAAAAGGGCTGTAGCAAAGCGATTTTTAAATCGGATTGTCTACAGTCCTTTTACCTGTTATTTATTTTTATCTTCTTGTTTGTCTATAAATCAATTTACTTGAATGGTGAGGCTTTCTTTTTCGCCTCGCGTTAAGGTATATGCGGCGGATGCTCCGCCGCTTTTTATACTATAATCCCCCAGGTGTCCCCTAAAGGTAAACTCGCCGTTTTCATCGGTTTCGCCCGATGCTTTTGTCTCCCATTCGCCTTTAACAAGCTCGCGCCAGACCTTATACGTCAGCTTTTCGTTAAAGTCGTCGTCTAAAAGCAAGCCTCTGTCCTCGTTCCTGTCACAGACTCCCCAGGTAAAAAAGGCTGTTACTTTGGGGTTACTGTATGCGGCGATAAGAATATCACGTACCAAATCGGCTTCAAGCTGAGGCTCGTCCTCCTGTCTGACAAGATTATCCGACGTCATTGTTCTTATGTCAAACTCGGTTATCGCCGCTTCATCCACCGCTTCGGCAACCGTTTCTATCTGATTATACAGCGTTTGAGGGTAAATAATTCCGCGGAGGTGACATTGAATTCCCCCGCCGTCTATTTCCGCTCCGCAATTCTTTAAATCGCCAATCATATCCGCGAAGCTTCTCGCCGCCTTATCCTGGCTCGGGAAGCCGCTTATGGCACAGCTGTTTACATACGCCTTTGCCTGTTTTGGGTTCTGTTTGTTGTATTTATCAAACGACTTAAACCACTCGGCGGCGAAGGCGTTTCCATACATATTTCTGAACTGATACACCGTGTCCGGCTCGTTTAACACATCCCAATGGTCAAAGTCTGTGAACTTTTCCATTCGGTCTTTTATATATGCGTCAAACTGAGCCTTTTTCGATTTCTCGGTTCCGCCGTATACGTTTTCGTACATATTCCACTTTCTGCACTCTGCGCTGTTATCATTCCACATAAATCCGCGCTCGTCATAGACAAGGGCATGACCTCTTATAAACATATTATGCGCTTTAGCAAAATCATACACATTTTTTGTGTCTGTCTCGTTATATGACCCGAGCTTTACGTAACTCGCGGTGATTCCGTTAAAATTATCAACGATATAGGGGCTTATCCTGCTGTTGTTATATCCGCCCTCCTCCGTTCCGAAGATGAATGAGCTTTTTGTCATATCGGCAGTCACCCTTGCACCCTTTATCGGACTTCCATCCTTATCGACAACCTTAACCGTAAGCTCATTCGTTCTGTATTTTGAAATCCGCTTTAACGCCTGTTGTCTCCAGAGTGCGTTTTCTTCCCTGCCCTTATATGAGCCGCTTTTATCGGAATCATTTTCAAGAGAGGAAAGCTGTACCGTCTTTCCGTAATTCATTATCTTTAAATCGGCTATTTCGACCGTCTGCGGCTTAAAGCCGCAATGAAGGGCAAGCCACGCTCCGCCCGCCACAACATCAGCGCCCGCCTCAACGGGAATATAATATTTCTTCCATTCGGAGCTTACCTTAACCTCATCATAAATATCCTTTTCCCAGCTGTCTGTCCTTTCAAGCGTCACACCGACATACGCACAGCCCGTATCATCAGTTATCCTCGCTGCCCTCGCCCAAAACGACATCACAAGAACATCCCGATATGAATATTCAAGGCTTGTGTATATCGGCTTGCTGCTTGTCCTATACGAAAACTCCGTAACAGGCTTGGTCTCGGTTGTCATTCTTAAAACTCTTCCGAATCTTTCGTCCGTATATGCCTTTATCTCATACCTTCCGGTCTCGCCTATGTTCAGGTTATAGATTTTGCTTCCGTCAACAATCTCGCGTCCTCCCGTAAGCGAATCCATCATTTTGTCATAGTCAACGGTCCTTTCGGGTCGACGCACCGTTGCTTCGGCTGTTCTTCCGCTAACGCTTACCCCGTACAGACAGTCAAAGTATTCCGACGAAACATACAAATCACCGTCTTTGGCCGTTATCGGGCAAGACAGCTCTATGTTTACATCATCATAATACGCTGTATCGCCGCTGTGCGGAATCTCAATATCCGCTCCGCTAAAGCTTCCGGTGATTTTATCGTTTCCCATATTAACCCTAACGCCGATTTTGTTTAAGAAATCGGCCGCGCCGAAGAGAATAACTCCGTCTCTCTCGATTGACTTCGGAAATACATCGACTGTATCCTCATACAAATCGGTATAGTGAAGCGTTGTACCTTCTGTGAAAGACATTTTTTCGCCTACCGTCACGCTTTGCGCCTCTCCGCCGTTTATCTGAAGCGTCCCCGTATACGGCGCATAAAAATCTCCTGTAACATTCTCATATGTCGGCATCCAGCTGTTGTCTGACTTCATAAGAAGCGTATCTTCAATACCCCTTATTCTAACTGGGTGCAGACTTGACATATCCTTAAACGCAAACAATTTAAGACAGCCGCCCGCGGCACCGCTTATTCCGTCAAGCCTTAAATTATAGGTATGGGTGTCATCCTGTTTTAAATCCGCCGTCTCTGTTTCGGCGGAGATGAGCCTTCCCGAATTATCATAGACCGCCGCAATAAGAGCAAGAGAGCCAATATCCTCATACACCGAGCTTATGGGAACCGACACGGTGAAGCCTCCGCTTGCCGCGGCGGCTTCGTAATCGGTGAGTTCTCTTCCGTTCGGGTCGGTCACCCTCACCTCCCCGGCATACGAGCTTTGGCTCACGTATTTAACCACGGGATTCCAATAGGTTCGCTTCTCCCAGAAGTCATAGTCATAGTGTCCGCCTCCGGTGTGAACCTCGAAATAGATTTTATCCCCCTTTTTTACATCAAGAAGGGTTTCGTCTACGTTCACCGCTCCTACGCTTGTTCCGTCTCCGCCGGGGATTCTCGCACCGTTTAAGTCCGATGACACGGGCCACACCTTACGCCCGTTGTACATAACCCTCGCGAAGGCACCCTGCATATTATTTTTGGTTGAGCCTAAAATCCTGCTTTTTCCGCTTCCGTCATCGGCCGTTATTGAAATCTTCCCCGTATGCGGCGCGGTAAAGGTTCTCACCGCACGGGTCGTAATCTGAGGCGAGTATGTTCCGTCTACATTTCTCTCGGGGCACATATAATATTTTCCCACCGAGGCGGCAAACTGATAGTTTGTATCATTATGTTCAACCCACGCCCTGCCTTGTCCGCCCGATAAGTCATCGGAATATCCCGATATCCAGCCGCACGGGTTTTTCATATCCCGATAGCCGTCTTTCGTTCTATAATACTGCCACGTCCATGGCCCGCTCCGAGGGCTTCTACTGTTATAGCTTTCATCAAAGCTATCGGAGGCCTTGTATACCGGCAGGGATTCCTCCGCGCTGACCGCCGTGTCCGATTCCGCACCGAATTTTTGGGCGGTCTCGGGCGGCACAAGCTGAAAAATGAATATAACCGCCAGTATTAAATACGCCGTTCGCTTACGCATACTCCAACCCCCTTAATAGGTTTTATTTATACACGATAATCATATCCGCGTTTCCCTCGAGGTGTCTCATAAATATTCTGTCGCCGGTCTTTATGTCCATTGCCGAGCCAAGCTGGATAGTATTTTTTTCGTTTTTGTCATACATATACACCTTAGTATCCGACCCAAGCGGAACCGTTCTGTTCCACGCGGAAACGGGGAATGCCCCCTCGCCGCCCTCGGCGTCGGACGGAAGATGGTTGTTTACCACTATTCCGTATCGGTTTACCTGTTGAACCGTTCCGAGCGAATACAATGTGTTCGCCATAAACATGGTCTTTGTCACACCGTATCCCCATCTTCCTATCATAAGCGAATCCGTCTGAGTGTTGTCCTCCATCGCTTCAAACTTACAGTTTGAACCGCCGAGATACTGTATGACAAAATTCGTCACGATTCCGTTATCCTGATTAACCGTAATAACGCTTCCTTCGGGAATTTCACTCCACTTTGTCACAGCCCATACATCCTCGACCTCTTTTTTCAGAGCATCTCTGAGGGTGCCGCCTGAGGTTCCTCTGTTGTTTCCGTATACCCACGCCATACAGTTATAATAATTTGTATTCATTGTATAGCCGGGATCCTCGCATATCAGCGTCTTTCGGTCAATACTTCCGTCATCGTTGCGGCTCCACGCATAAATGGCATAAGCAATCTCACCCTCTTTATGCGGATGCATAACCGTTCCCGTACTCTCTACCAGGTACGCCGTATTATTAACGTTTACCCATGCGCGGTCTAAGTCCTGTCTCTTCTGATACAGAACGGCAAACCCAATATGATAATCGCTGTCTGCATTATAGAGCATTCCCTTATAATGCTCGCCCGGCGAGCCTGTTCCGACCGAACAACGCTCATCATCATCCGTGCATACGGTAAAGCACACCGTATCGGTGTCGAAGTAATAGCGGCTGTTTCCGACCGCGCTTCCGTTAATCGTGGATAGATTCATCTCTGTCTCAGAGAAATCCTCGGTAAGCGTCAGTCCCTCACATCCGACGACCCCTGTGCCCGCCTTGCTCTCATCGGCGGTAGTTATTTCTTTTACTTCGCCGTTCTTGCCTGTCGAAATCCGAACAAGCTGTGGCTTTATGCTTCCGTCCGCCTTAAAGAATGTGTTTCCCGTCATCACCGTATCGGCAGGAACCTTCTTTCCGTTCAGCTTAAACTCGGATTCAACCGTTGTGCTTACAACCTTTCCCGTTTTCGACAAATACTTTATCGGGTATGAGCCGAATGCCCCCCTGCTTCCTATCGCTATAATCGCCGCATATTCATCGGTCTCTTCCGAGGGAATCGCACCTACCACCCTTCCGAAGCAGTCAAAGAACGCCGACACCTTATCGCCGACCGAAAGCTTTGAATGCATAAGGCTGTTTGTTTTGAACTCCTTTGTTGTCTTATACTCAACGCCGTCAATAGTTATATACTTCATATCCTCGCGGCTCGTGGTATAAATTCCGTTTACCTTTTTTATATTATGAATAATCTTGTTATAAACGCCGCTCTTGCTCTGTCTGAGCGATAGAACGTCATACTGTCCGACATCACGCCAGCTCGCCGCCTTTCCGTCATCCTCTATGAACGGATAGCCATCAGCGAAAAAGTCGTCAAAGTTATACGTGTTATTGTTATAGTCAACCAATGTATACGAAACCTTTCCGTTACTCGCGTGCCACACAAGAATGGGCGTATAGCGGCTTATAACAACCGTATCGTATACCTTATCGTCATTTGAATCGATAAGTGAATAATACGCGTCTTCAACGTCTAAATCGTCTCTGTTATAAAACGGAACAAGCTCGCCGTTATACACTACATTTACCGTTGCTGAAAGCTGAGCCTTCTGCTTCTTATCTCTTGAATCATAATAAGGAATCGTTCTCTCGGTTATTCCGCCGAGGTCAATATCGTCGCTTTCCAGCTCTAAAACGCTGTTTTTATCGGCAATAATCTCAAGCGCCAGGAGCTTTCGGTCATCCTTTTCTTTTACGAAACCCCTTGCATACCTTCCGATAACGGTGTCCGGGTCGGGAAGCTGTTTATATGTATACTCTGTGTTTCCGAGTATCACTTCTTCGGGTTCAAGCTCATTTTTTGTGGTCATATTCAGCTTTCCCGAGGCAAACACCACCCCTTCGACCGTAACAATATTCATATAGGTATAAGCCGCGGTTTTATTCTCTTTTATCTCATATTTCACCGTGTCTCCCCAATTAACCGCATCCATCATATCCGCCTCAAACAAGGTGTTGTATAACATTTTTACAAAGTCCGCCGTTTTAAGATATTCACCGCGGCCCGCTGAGATGCCTTTGAGGATTCCGACTCTGTTCGCCATTCTGTAAACCGAACTCGCGTTATATGCGCCGCCTGTTGCCTTAGTATAATTTGTATACCCAAGAATATCGAGCATAACCGCCGCCGTTTGTGCCGCTGTCAATTGTGAATCCCTATATGTTTCGTTAAGGAACTTTATCGTCTCCGCCTTTGTTCCCGTCACCTTTGTGATTACGTCGTCTATCAGGGACTTTGTCACATCGCTGTCCGCGGTGTAACCGGAGATGATTCCGAGTTCGCTTAGAACCGCGGCTTTTTCCTCGGCCTGTTCATCGGCCTTAACAGCGGTTTTTTCGTCCGCAAATACGCAAACCGGACTTATGCAGGTAAGCGCCAATATCAATGAAAGTAGAAAATTTAACATTCGCTTCATTTAACCGTACCTCCGCTCTATAAAGTATTTGTATTCTTCAGAATGCCATAGATAATCTTTGCCGCTTCCGAGCGGGTTATACTTCCGTTCGGGTTAAAGCTCCCATCTTCATAACCGTTGATTATTCCGGCCTTTTGAAGTTTTAAAACAGCGTCCGACGCATAGTCCGAAATATCGGCCTTATCCGAAAAGTCCGCCGCCTCGGCCGTGTCGGTCAGGACAAGCCTTGCCGCCTCCTTTGCACGCATCAGAATAACCGCCGCGTCTTGTCTGGTAAGAGGTTCGCCCGTGCCGAAGCTATGCTCGGAAACACCGTTTATCAACTTAAATCCGACCCCTGTCTCGATATAGCTGAAGAACCAATCGTCACGGTTCACATCATCGAACGAGATGTCCGCCGCCGGTGCGGCCTCATTCTTTCCGATTTTCAGCGCTTCGATTACAACCTTCAGGAACTCCTCACGGCTGATTTTGTCATTCGGACGGAAGTGTCTGTCTCCGTCGCCGCTCATGATTCCCTTATATGCGACATAGTCAATATACGGCTGTGCCCAATCCGACATAAATACATCGTCGAAATACTCACTTTTGGTTTCAGTCTCGCCCTTTGTTCCGATTTCCTTTCCCGGGTCGTTCTCGTTGAGGTCCGGTGAAATGCTGACTGAGCCGCGTGTTCCGCCGCCTCCGCCGCTGCCGCTGCTGCCGCCGCCGTTTCCGTTCGGGGTAACAGGCTTAGACTCGTTTTTGTCAACCTTATTTACCGCTGAAGTAAAAGCGCCGCTGAATTCCTTAATCGACTTGTATTCTTCGCCGCTTTCCTTTATCAGGAGCTTTATAACCTCATATTTGTCAACCGAGGCATACTTCCCCGTGAGGTCTATGTCAAGCTCTTTTGGATATTTTTCGATTATCTCCTGCATATTCTTACGGGTCGCCGAATTTACACTTCCGAGCGCCTCGGCTCTGTCCAGCACCGTTTCAAGCTGTTTTATGCTGTTTATCGGATTGTTCACCGCGTCCTGAGCCAGATAGGTAAACGCCCTCATTATTGAGGCATCCCCCGATTCGATAAACACCGAATATGTCAGTCCGAAATCCTTTTTATGTCTTTCAAGAATACCTAAAACCTTATCCGCCGACGCCTTTTGAAGCTCGGAAAGCGCGCACGCATTCCGGAAGCACCTTTCGACATCCCCGGCGGACTTTGCCGACTTATCTATGAGATTCACAAGGCTTTTTAACACATTTGGGGAATCACCTGCATAAACCGCGTCGATGAAGTCAATAACCCAAACCCTATTGTTGTATTCATCAAGGACAGCCTTAACGCCGCTCACATCCGCGCTGTTCAGCTTCGAGAGGGCCTCGTCTCTCACATCCTTGTCCGCTATGGCAAAGTAGCTGATGTTTCCGTCAAGCTCACCGCCGCCGCTGACAATCTGATACAAGCCCGCGGTGTCCGCCTTGAACTTAAACTCTCCGCCGTTTTTCAGGGTTTCGGCCTTATAGACATCGGTGATTGAACCGTTTTTCATGCTGTCCTTATATTCCCTACCCGGTCTCATAATCATCATGGTATATATGGTATCGCCTCCGTTGTCTGACTTTACCGAAACGGCTACATTATTATTTTCATCAACGGATGAGATGACCTCTGTTTCCGCAAAAGCCGCGGACGTTGTTAAAAGAGCTGCCGCAAGCGGCAAGATTAAAAATTTCTTCATTGCTAAACTCCTCTCTCTAATTTGTTCAGTTTCTTTCCGCATAATACTTCACGGGATAAACACCTGCGCTTATCGGCGAGACAGGCTTTCCCGCCGCTCCGCTTAAACGAATATACTTAATGTTTTTCGGCTCATTTTCGGGATAGAAGAACTTTGTCACATTGCGCTCGGCGCTCTCACTTCCGGCAATCTTCTCCCAGTTCTCGCCGTCCTCGGAAACCTCAAGCTGATAGATATACTTTTCGCCTTCCGGCCATTTTAAGGTTATATACCCCTTTCGTCTCGGCTCAGCAAGCTCAAACATCAGATAATCGCTGCCGTCCTTCGACGCCCACGGAGTCTTGTTGTTCGGGTCGAGAAGATAGCTCACGTCCTCCCCCGACTTTGAAGTAACGGCCTTAATCTTGTTCTCTTTAAGAGAGTCCGCCATTGCGTCCAAATTTTTATCGTTTATCTCCAGCTCTTTTAAATCAATCGGTTTTGTCTTTTCCTTTAGCGTAACAACCCTCTCTGACGTATCTATATCGATGCCGCCATCTTTAACAACGGCGGTAACGGTGTTCTCGCCGTCCTTTGTTACCTTTAGGGTGGTTTTCGCCGTCTTTCCGCCCGCCGTGACCGTCACGTCATATTCACCGCGGTGGGTTCTGACATTATATTCACCGTTTTCGTCGGTTTTATCGGAAAGCTGTGGCATCCATTCGTCATGGGTCAGTTCCATCCAATACTTTACCGCCTCGGTCTTGGGCGTCCAGTTCTGGTCTTCAAGCGGTGCGTGCCTTCTCCAATGATAAAAATCTCCATAGCCCCACATAGTAAAGCCCGTTGCCTTCGGATGGCTGTAAAACATAAGGAGATAGTCTCTGAGATGACACGCCTCCTTGTGAAGTGCCTCATCGCTTCCGCGCTCTAAATCACAGACATAGTCATACTCTGCGTTTCCGAGATAGTCTGCGCCTTGGGCAAGCTGATCCACCTGAAGGTAATAATTGACCGGGTCCTGATTGTCGCTTGAATGTCCCTGAACGCCTATTGCGTTAAACTCAACGCCCATGTTGCGGAGGGAATCAAATGTGTTTTTATTCGTTGTTACCGCGCTGTAGTTCACTCCGCCCTCCTGGCCGGAAACGGCGGTGCTGTTTATAACCTTTATCCTTCCGTCGCCCAAAAGCTCGTTTGCCGCTTCCAAAAGATCCGTTATTATGCTCCAGCCGTATTTTCCTCTCGCGTCACGGTAATCGGGAAGCTCGTTTGCCAGCTCGACCTCCTGAAAATAATCGCCGAGATAACCCACACGTCCCGCAATCTCACGCACCATCAGATTATAATACTCGTCATACGACATATTTTTTATTTCATCTTGGGTATATTCCTTTTGGGGAGTCATCGCGTATCCGTCATAAACCATAACGTGACCTCTGAAATACAAATTATGCTCTCGGGCATAGTTTATCATATATGCCGCCGCCTGACGATCTCCGCCGGGCTTGACTGAATTTCCCAATACAAACCCGTTAAAGTATTTATTCAGGCCGTCAAAATACACATATCTTCGGTTCAGGTCTGTCCAGTAATGTACATCCGCCTCGGTTCCGAAGATAAACTCGTTCCGCGTCATATTGACGCTTACATCGGCGTCCCTAACCGGCGTCCCGTCCTCGTTTCTTACAACAACCTTAACGGGTGCCTTTCGGTACTTCTCTATCCGTCTGAGCGCCTCTTCACGCCAAAGCGCGTTATCCTCCATTCCCCGATAAGCAAGCGGAGCCTCGGTATTGGTTTCGGGGATAAGCTCTCTAAGCTTTATCTGCTTTCCGTAGTTCACCACGTGAATGTCGGCGAACTGAAGATGCTGATAGTTATAACCCACACGGATTTTAAAGCCCACCTTAGCGGTGTCGCGGTTAAAGGGCATCGAACACGCAAACACAAACTTCTGCCACTTATCGCCGACCTGTATGTCGTCGGTCATAAGCGCCTTTGTCCAGTCACCCTCGCTCTCGATACAAAGATGAGTTGTCGCGAAGCCGCTCTCATCGACGCAATACGTATATCTGACCCAGCCGGTAACAACAACTATATCTCCTATGCTGACCGGAATCTCGCTTGAAAAATTTTTCTGGTTATAATAGCTGGCCTCGACCTTTGTGTTATTTTCAATCTCTATCGCCTTATCGAACGGCTCGCCCGAAAGCTCAACCACTCTTGAAACGACAGGGTCGCCCGGGTTTCCGCTGTTTCCGTTTTCAAGCATCTTATCCCAGCTGACAAGGTTTTCTCCCTGAAGGTCTTTGACCTTTTCTTCTATGTCAATCTTTTCTTCCTCTTCCTTTTTGACCTCGATGCGGTCTATCGACAGCCATACCTCACCGCCGTTCTGCTTCACGCTGAGACCGTTTATGTACTGGATAAAATACAGCGGAACATAAACATCGCCGTCGGTATTCACCGTCCGAACGGGAAGTTCAAGCGGAACATCGTCATAATAAGCAACATCGCTGTCGGGTACAATCGACATATCGGCCGCGTTTACCGTTCCGAAATAGCCCGCGCTCTTACCGGGAATGGGGAGCTCGTTCTGATAGGCTATAAAATAGCCGAGCTTCTCGGTCAGCTCCTTCGCGGGGAGCATTATCTCGCTCTCTTCTACATACGGCTTTTTTATAAAATCAAGCTTTTTGCCCTCAAAATAAACCGCTATGTCGCTGTCCTTTACATCCTCGCCGACGGACGTATCTCTGTCGGGAAATTTGAGCGTGTCAAGCCAGCGTGTGCCTGAGCTTTTTGTGCTGTCTTCCTCTGAAAAGACAGGCGCCGCATACTGAGGAAAAACAAGCGCAAATACTGTCAATATGCAAAGAGCTCTTTTAATTGCTTTCATATGAATCTCCTTCCGCTATTTTAAATCCATTGCCTCGGCATAGGGGCAAAGTCCGTTCACAGATTTTACAACCAACACTCTTATAAATCTGTCATTGGTATCAGCAACCTCAACCGCTACGCTCATTGTATCGTTCGCGCCGATGTCGTCGCGCGATACATAATTCACCGACTCAACCTCATAATTATCGGCTGTTCCTTTCATCAGACAAACCAGCATCGAAGCAGAGCATTTTTCCGTCCCGCTGTTATTCACGCGGACAAAGACTTTGTTTTCACCCGCCTTGATGTGCGGCGTTCCGAGCCTTGCGTCCATCGCCTCCACCATGCTTCCGCCGATAAACGAGAAGGTATACGGCTCTGACATATCGGGGTCATCGACCGTATCATATCTCAGGTTGTTAACTGTGACGTTATACCTCACGCCTTCTTTTATTCCGTCAAACGAAAACGTAACTCTCTTTCCTTCATTCACTTCCGCCGATTTGACCGAAGCGCCGCCGTCAATCTTGATATTCTCCGTGCCGAGCGGCGCCATATCATCGTCAAACTCCATACTGTATTCATAGTTCGGCGCATATTTTCCGCCGTCCTCAAAGTTCTTGTCCACGGCCTCGGGAAAAACCGCCTTATAGCTTATAACGGGGTCCCAGTACACTACCATTCCCCACCAGTTTCCGTCTTTTGCCTCTGTTTCAAAGTGAAGTTTATCCCCGGCGCTCACCTTAACGGTAATCGGCTCGAACTCAACCTCTTTACACTTCTCTTGATTATTTTCATCCCACTTAAACTGATACGCCTTTCCGCCTTCGGGCCATATCGTCTCGGTCGTCAAATATTTATCATCACCCGCCTCGGTCTTGCTGACCGAAATCGACGCGCCCGGGTTATTGACGCTTGTCAGATTACTCCAGATCTTACTGTTTCCGTTTGGGTCAGATGCCCCTATCGTGACATATCCCGATTTCGGAGCGGTAAACGTCTTAACCGCAACGTCAGAATTCACCGTTGCGTCTCCGTCCGCAACGTTTCCGCCGACCATTAGATACTTACTCACGGCAAAGCCGTTTTGATAATCATTGATTTTCCACGAATCCCCGGCGGTCACCGTCTTTCCGTCGGCGGTCACGTTCAGATTACTCCAGCCGGTCTTGTTTAAATCAGTATAGGTTATATTATCGTTCTTGTATTGAAGCCTCCATACCGAATCGGTATTTCCGCTTGTGCTATAGCTGTCCGACGCCTTATACGAAATCGACGCAGCCGGCTGTTTTGTCTTAAACCCGAAGGTGTATACAAACGCGCTCGCGTCCATTCCGTCAAAATCCATATTTTTAAGTGTGACGGTATATTCCGCGCTTTTTTCAAGGCCTGAAAAAGAGAATGTAACCGTCTTTTTGTCCTCCGAAAGAGCGGCGGCGCTTACACTCGGCGTGTTTTTAAGCGCCGAACCGTCATTCAGCCTTCCGGCAATCGAGATATTTTCGGCGGATATTGAATTCAGCGTCTCTTCAAACGTGACGCTATAGCTTTGGCTCAGCGATGCATTCTCAAAATTCCCTTCGCTCGCCGCAAGCGATTTAACCGTCGGATTATATGAAGTATAAGTAACCATCGGATCCCAGAAAATCGTGGTACCCCACCAGTTTTCGGAATAGTTGGACGCCGATTCAAAATGAAGCTCATCACCCTTATTCACCGAAATTGTCAGCGGTTCAAAATCCAAAACCATACCATTTTGTTCGCTTGACTCGTCCCACAGGAACTGATAGCCGTCGCTGTCTGACGGCCAAACCCTCTTTATGTTTTTATGTTCGGTGTCGCCGGCGTCGGTCTTGTTTATCGAAATTTTTGCGCCTTGGGGATTCCCTGATTTTATCGCACCCCAGACCTTTCCGTTTTCGGCATCGGTGGGGCCGCAGGCGGTTATGGTGATGTTTCCCGAGTTCGGCGCGATAAAGGTTCTTACCGCTGTGTCCGGCGAGGCCCAGCCGCCTCCGTCGCTTCGATTTCCACCGACCATAAGGTACTTGCTTACTGCAAAGCCGTTACCATAGTCATTGATTTTCCACGACTGTTCAGCACGGTAGTTCTTTCCGTTCACATCCATATCCCTGTTATTCCAGCCGGCCTTATTGAGGTCGGTATAGGGGATTTTTGTTTCAGGGTTTCTGTACTGCCATCTCCAGACAGAATCTGTATTCGTGTTTGTGTTATAAACGTCCGATGCCTTGTATGAGGGAAGCTCCGCGCCGCCTGTTAACATTTTCGCCTCATATCCCTCCGCCTTATCGGGCGAATCCGCCGCACTCTCTTCAGCAAGGCAGGGCAAGGCAACCGTGAAAGCCATACTGAAACACAGCGCTAAACTCATTAATCTTTTTTTCATATACATCTCAGCCTTTCTGTCCGATGGACTAACATATACTTCCTGCCTTATTCGTTGATAAGGCAGGAACTTTCGTTTTTTATTATTACTTATTATTTTTGAGCCTCAACCGGTACCGAAATCGGTTTAGCAGAGCCGCTCGTCATATCCCAAAGCAGAATCTTTATCTTAGACGCGTTAAGCTCTTTGAGGTTTCCGAGGTCAAGCTTAACTGAACTTTCTTCGCCCGCTTCATTCTCACTCGCTTTAACCTTAATCGCCGAAGGACTTAAAACAACCCTTTTGAGCGTTCCGTCCGCACCGTATACCGCTGCAATCGGTGTCGCTTCTCTTCCGGCATAATCAGAAAGGTTCAAAGCCGAAACAGTCACATAAGTCTGTTCAAGGTCAAGCGCCTCAGCCGCCGTTTTTTCCGCACCGCTTCCGTCAGTAAACACCGTCTCGGGTTTAACTCCGATATACTGAACTATCGGGTCCCAGTATACCGCCGAACCCCACCAGTTTCCGGCAACGGCCGTCTCAAAGTGAAGCTTGTCGCCCTTTTTAACCTCAATTATCATTGGCTTAAAATATACTGACGCTCCGCTATCCTTAGCCGAAGAATCATAATTAAATTCATGACCGCTCCACACCGTCTCTGTTGTGCCGCCTGATTTTGTCTTGTTGATGAACACTCTTGCGCCTTTGGCATTACCCGAAGTAACACCGCCCCAAATCTTGTTCTCTCCGTTCGGGTCAGCCGCACTTATCTGTATGTATCCCGTCTGAGGTGCGGTAAAGGTTTTTGCCGCATAGTTTCCGTCCGGTGCGGACGAGTTTGACGTGCTGTTTCCGGCTATCATTACATACTGTCCTACGGAAAGAGCGTTACCGTCGCCCTCTCCGCCGTCAGCATCTTTTAACTTCCACGAGATTCCTGCCTGATATTGCTTCCCGTTTATGTTGACTTCGGAGCTGCTCCACTTTTTGTATGTCAAATCGGTATAATTCTTGTCGGTTTCATTTACATACTGCCAGCTCCAAACAGAGTTTGGGTTGATCTCTCCGAAAAACTGTGATGACTGATAAGAATTGAGTTCCACTTCATCATTACCTTTAGTATTAAACTCAAAGGTATACGTATATGCCTTGTCAATCATAGCCTCTTTAAAGTCTAAGTTTTTAAGAGTAACGGTATACCTTGCTCCATTCTCGAGATTGTTAAACGAGAATGTGGCTTGTTTTGGGTCGTCGCTATTTAAAACCGCACGATTAACCTGAGGGGTTTCGGTAACGTCTGCCCCGTCCGCGGCCTTTATTTCAACATTTGAGGCGTTAAAGCTGTTTAACTCGCTGTCAAATGCAATGTTATATTCCTGATCAAGTGATACGTCCGATATATCGCTCTTTATCGTCGGGTCATTCGGAGTAATCGAGGTGTATGTGACAACCGGGTTCCAGTATAGGCTACAGCTCCACTTATCCGCCCAGTTTTTATTTCTCGCCTCAAAGTATAATATATCGCCCTTTTGTACATTAACCGTCTGAGGTTCAAATGTATAAACTCCTTTGTTGTCCTTGTTAACTATAACGTAATTTTCAGCATCCTTGTCCTTGGAGGTCTCTGAACCGGCCGCAGGAACCGGCCAAATCACATTATCCTTTGTGTTTTTGGTTATTTTTATTTTTATTCCGTCAGCCGCGTCCCGAGGACCCCAGATTTCTTTCTTTTTAGCGCTGTCCACCGTATTATTCTGTTCTATGGTAACAGTACCCGTATACGGGGCGATAAAACCCTTTGCAACAGTATATCTGGTCCATTGATTGTTTTCGCCGATACCGGTTGACATTATCGTGTCGCTTACAAAGTACGGGCGGGTTCCGCTGTTATCCTCGCCGACTTTTGTATATGTCGTGCTTCCCGATAAAGCGAGGTTGACCCAAACATTATAAATATTATATTCATTATTTTCGTTATAGCCTACTCCGAGGCTT
>CADBUP010000096.1 GCA_902797885.1 uncultured Ruminococcus sp. | reverse complement strand
CTATCTCGGCTGCCGCCTCGGTCGGCGATAATATCCCTCAGTCACCTAACGGTGACAGCTCCCTTTAGGCAAGGGAGCCAAATGCCATCGGCAACTATCGCCCCTTTGGCAAGGGAGCCAAATGCCACCGGCAACCATCGCCCCTTTAGGCAAGGGGGGGGAACGGCCAAAACTCCGGTTATATTAAACAAGCGATGACTGTAACAAATAAATCACAATCATCGCTTAAATTTTAATTATTCGTTTTCGTTTCCGTTTTCATTTACGTTTTCGTTGTTGCTGTTGTTTTCGGTTACATTTACGTTATCCGAAGAGTTATCGTTATCATCAGACTTTTCCTCAAACAATGCATCAAACTCGTCGCCTTCGATTTTTTCTTTTTCGAGAAGAAGCTCAGCAACCTGTTTAAGCTTATCCATATGGTCGGTTAGAATTTGTGTACAACGTTTATATGAGCTGTCGATAATAGAATGAACCTCTTCGTCTATGATTGCCGCTGTTTCTTGGCTATAATCAACGGTACGGCCGTAGTCAAGACCGATAAACGGTTCACTATTCTGTTCGCCGAAAGTCCTTGCGCCGAGCCTTTCGCTCATACCGTATTTAGTAACCATTGATTTAGCTATATTAGTAGCGCGCTCTATATCATTCGACGCACCCGTGCTGATGTCGCCTAATGTTAGCTGTTCAGCAACACGGCCGCCGAGAAGCGAAACGATTTCTTCGAGCATTTCTGTCTTTGAGTTATAGCTAACATCATCTTTAGGAAGAGACATAGTATAACCGCCGGCTCTTCCTCGCGGAATAATGGAAACCTGATGAACGCGATTCTGGGTCGGAAGCATTTTTGACGCAACCGCGTGTCCCGCTTCGTGATAAGCGGTCAGCTTTCTTTCGTGGTCGGTAACCTTCCTTGACTTCTTTTCGGGACCGGCAATAACCTTCATAATAGATTCTTCGATATTCTGCATCGTTATAGCGTTCTCGCCCTTGCGAGCGGCAAGAAGCGCCGCTTCGTTCATAAGGTTTTCAAGCTCGGCACCCGAGAAACCGATTGTGGTTTTAGCTATAACTGATAAATCAACATCCGGAGCAAGAGGCTTACCCTTTGAATGAACTTTTAAAATTGCTTCACGTCCGACAACATCCGGTGTCGAGACAACGACCTGTCTGTCAAACCTACCCGGGCGCAGAAGCGCGGGGTCAAGAATATCAGGGCGGTTCGTCGCCGCAATTATGATTACGCCTTCGTTTGCGCCGAAGCCGTCCATCTCAACAAGAAGCTGGTTTAACGTTTGTTCGCGCTCATCGTGTCCGCCGCCGAGACCGGCACCTCTGTGACGGCCGACAGCGTCGATTTCATCAATAAATATGATACAAGGAGCGTTTTTCTTTGCGTCGCTAAACAAGTCGCGAACACGTGAAGCACCTACGCCGACAAACATCTCAACAAAGTCAGAACCCGAAATTGAGAAGAACGGAACGCCGGCTTCGCCCGCAACCGCCTTAGCGAGAAGGGTCTTACCTGTTCCCGGAGGGCCGACGAGAAGAACACCTTTAGGGATTCTCGCCCCGAGACGCCTGAACTTATCCGGATTCTTAAGAAATTCAACAATTTCTTCAAGCTCTGCCTTTTCTTCATCTGCACCGGCAACGTCATCAAAGGTCTTATTTGTCTTTCCGTCAACCGAAACCTTCGCCTTACTCTTGCCGAAGCTCATCATTCCTCCCGGGCCGCTTCCGCCGCCCGCCTGCTTCATAAAGATGAGCCAGAAGATAATAAATACAACCAGCAGACCGATTGTGGGGAGAAATGTCAGCCACCAAGGCGGACTGTAAGGCAGGGGAGTATCAACTTTTAACTTACCCGAGCTTATCTGATCCTGCATCGCCGCGCCGGCATCTTCTTTAAGAATATAATATCCGGGAATCTCGACCTCAATTTTCTTTCCGTCTTTTAGTATTGCCGTGGCGGTATTATCCGTAATCGAAAGGTCGGTTACATCGCCCTGCTGAATTTTAAGCACCAAATCCGAATAAATAGCTTTATCCTGTTTAGCAGGTGTAGAAGTCAGCGAGAAAATCGCGATAATAACGCCGAATAAAAGCAGATAAAAGACCAAACCTTTAATATATCGCTTCACTTTTTATCCTCCTATATGTGTAAAATGTGTATAAACCCAAAATTAATATTTCAACTGATATACATTACAATATTATAACACACTAAGCATTAAAAAACAAGTCGAATATGAAAGTTTTAACATATTGTTCAAAATTGTATGACAGAGACAGAAAAAATATAAAATCAGCTATTGATTATGCGCAAAAATATGGTATACTTATAGGTGAAAAAAGGCGAAAGGCTTGCCGTAAACGGTGAGTTCGCCGGCTGTCTCTTATCGGTCTTGGACTGCGGATGAGAGATAATAAAAATTTGTGCCGGCACAGGCGGCGGATAGGAAGGGTATTATGATAGGAATTATAGGAGCAATGTCAGAAGAGGTTGCGGAATTAAAAAGTATTATGACTGATACACTTGAACACAAAATCGGCGATTTGACATTTATCAGCGGAAAGCTTTGCGGAGCAGACGCGGTTATAACTGTCTGCGGCGAGGGAAAGGTTAATGCGGCTATGTGTACACAGGCTATGATAATGGAATATGCGCCCGAGTTTATCATTAATACAGGCGTGGGCGGCGGACTTACAGACGGGTTAAGGATAGGGGATATCGTTGTTGCTTCATCTGTGGTAGAGCACGATTTAGACGCGTCGGCTCTCGGATTTGAACGGGGGTTCGTTTTTGGACTTGGGTGTGTTGAAATGCCTTGTGACCCGAAAATATCGGCCTTGCTTATGGAATGCACCGAGAATTTCGGAATACCCTGTCGCCGCGGAATTATAGCGTCGGGAGATCAATTTATAAACTCCTCAGAGAAAAAGAAGTGGCTGGTTGACACGTTTAACGCCTCTGTCTGTGAGATGGAGGGGGCGGCAATCGGTCATGTATGTATGAGAAATAAAGTTCCGTTTGGGGTACTCCGCTCAATCTCGGACGGCGGTGATGAGGGGGCCGCTGTGTCATTTACTGAGTTTGCGGCACAGGCGATTGAGAATTCGGTAAAAATTATAAAGCTTTTTGCCGAGAGGGTTAAGACTAAGTAATTATTTGGGCATTGCCGTAATAAACTTATATCGGTGATGAATATGCTGAATTATATATGGGGCGGAATGATAATGATTTCGCTTATTGTGTCGGTTTTTACCGGAAGGGTCGAACAGACAGCCGCCGCGGCGGCAACCGGAGCGTGTGCGGCGGTGGAAAGCTGTATTTCACTTCTCGGAATAATGTGTCTGTGGACGGGACTTGCAAAAATCGGTGAGCGTGCGGGGCTTGTAAAGGTTTTTGCACGGATTTTGAGACCGTTTACGCGGCTTCTCTTTCCTAAACTTAAAGCTGACGGGGCGGCGATGAACGCGATTGTTTTAAATATAGTAGCCAACCTTTTCGGCATGGGGAACGCGGCGACGCCGCTTGGCATAAAAGCCGTAGGGGAACTGAGCAAGCTGAACAAAAACGGAAGAACCGCGACAAACGAGATGTGTATGTTTGTGGTTTTAAACACCGCGTCGATTCAGCTTATCCCCGCGACCCTTATATCTATGCGCCAGACATGGGGGTCGGCAAATCCCGGAGAGATTATAGTTCCCGTTTGGATTGTCAGCCTATGCGCTCTGACGGTCGGCATCTGTATGACAAAGCTTCTCGAAAGGAGGAGCGCGCGATGAATGTGATTTCGGTTTTTGCTATGCCCGTTTTTATCGCGGTATTTATTGTGTACGGTTTGATAAAAAAGGTCGGTGTGTACGATTGCTTCAGCGAGGGCGCAAGGGAAGGCGTACAGAGTATGCTTGGGATAGTTGCGCCGCTGGTCGGGCTTATGGTTGCGATAAATATGTTCCGCGAGAGCGGAGCACTTGAACTTCTCGGCTCTGCGCTCTCGCCGCTTCTCTCGCGGGTCGGATTTCCCGCCGAGGTCTTGCCGCTTGCGCTTCTGCGTCCGATTTCGGGAAGCGCATCGCTTGCCGTTGTCACAGACTTGTTTCAGGTTTCGGGCCCGGATTCCGCCGCGGGGAAGATTGCGTCCGTTATGATGGGGTCAACGGAAACAACATTTTATACTGTCGCGGTCTATTTCGGCGCGGCGGGAATAAAAAACACGCGGCATACGATTCCGTCAGCGCTTTCCGCTGACTTGACAGGAATAGTCCTGTCGGCTGTTGTTGCCCGCGCGCTTATTATTTAATTCCTATATTAATCCGAGTTTGGTGAGTGCGGTGCTGATTCCTTCTTCCTCAACGCTTCCCGTGAAGAACTTTGCGACTTTTTCAAGAGGTTCGGAATGCGGAGTCATTGCAATCCCACAGCCGACCGCGGAGAGCATTTCTATATCGTTTATGTCATCGCCGAAGGCATAGGTGTCGGCTATATCGATTTCCGCCGCCTTTATTATTTCCTTTATGCCTACGGCCTTTGAAATTTCCCGGCGCATAATGTCCGCGGAATTGTTTTTATGGTGCCTTATAACCTGATACTTGTCCGACAAGTCGGACTTTATCTCTTCAAACTGTTCGTCTCGGTCAAACGCAATCATCATCTTGTTGGCGGCTATGGCTGTTCCCGGTTTGTACGGCGTAAATGCCGTTGATTCTATATGAAAAACCTTCATTATTGCTTCAAGAAGTTCGGCGCGGTTTTCGTCAAAATAGCACACATCGCGAGTTTCTATATCATACGCAATTCTGTTCTTCACGAAATATTCAGAGAGCTTTAGTATTTCTTCCGAACTGATGCAGTCATTAAATATGACCCGGTTGTCTATTTCCGCGACCGCGCCGTTACAGCTGGCATAACAGTTAAAGTCTATACCCGTATCGGGAATATAACACTTCGAACGCCCGGTCGCAATCCCAACAAGCCAGCCGGTTTCACGAAGTTTTTCGATAGCCGATTTTGTTGCCGCCGTCGGCTTATATATCCTTTTGCGCTCGTCTACCAATGTTCCGTCAACATCAAAGAATACCGCGCCTTTATATTGTTTATCTAAAACTTTTGCTGTCATTTTCATCTTCCTCTCTGCATTACTTAGAGATATTTTACACCATTTTTTCAAAAAAATCAATCCAATCGAGCAATTTGCTTGCAATTTCTCGAAAAGTATTGTATCATATTAACTATGATAAGTACAGAGAAATTTTTACCTATAAGTAAATATGACATGCAAAAGCGAGGTATTGACCGATTTGATTTTGTGTATGTTTCGGGTGACGCATATGTCGATCATCCCGGCTTTGCGCACGCCTTGATTTGCCGCTTGCTTGAAAGCCTCGGTTATTCGGTTGGAATCATCGCTCAGCCCGACTGGCATACCTGTGACGACTTTAAACGCCTCGGAGAGCCGCGTCTCGGCTTTCTTGTCGGCGCCGGGAATATAGATTCTATGGTGAACCATTATACCGCGGCCAAAAAACGCAGAAATAGCGACTTGTATTCGCCCGGCGGGAAAATAGGTCACCGTCCCGACAGGGCGACGGTTGTCTATTGTAACCGAATCCGCGAGGCATACGGAAGGAAGATTCCGATTATAATCGGCGGAATAGAGGCAAGCCTCAGGCGGTTCGCGCACTATGACTATTGGTCGGATAAGGTTCGGCGAAGCATCCTGATTGACAGCGGCGCAGACCTGCTCATTTATGGAATGGGCGAGCATCAGGTCGAAGAAATCGCCGCTCTGCTTTCTGCCGGCGTTGCGGTCGGCGATATTAAAACGGTTCGGGGAACCGTTTATAAAGAGGGTGAACTCTCTGCCCTGCCCGAGAATTCGGTAATTGTTCCGTCGTATGACGAGGTTTGCGCGGATAAGCGCAGGTACGCCGAGGCAACCGCGATGCAATATGCCGAGCAGGACGCGGTACGCGGAAAGCCGATAGCTCAGCTGGACAGAGACAAATATATTGTTCAGAATCCGCCTGCCTTTCCGCTGACTTCGGATGAACTTGACAGGGTTTATGAGCTTCCTTATATGCGGACATACCACCCGATTTATGAGAAGGACGGAGGGATTCCCGCAATCGAGGAGGTTAAGTTTTCGATTACCTCGTCCCGCGGCTGTTTCGGCGCGTGCAGCTTTTGCGCGCTGACGTTTCATCAGGGAAGAACTATTTCGGCCAGAAGCCACGAATCTATAATCCGCGAAGCGAAAAGGCTGACTTTCGACCCGGCGTTTAAGGGATATATCCACGACGTGGGAGGCCCGACGGCAAACTTCCGCGCGCCCTCCTGCCGCGGACAGCTTGAACGGGGCGTATGTAAGAATAGGCAATGTCTTTTCCCGTCACCGTGCAGGAATCTCGAGGTTTCGCACAGGGACTATCTTGAACTGTTAAGAAAGCTCCGCCGGATAAATGGAATAAAAAAGGTATTTATTCGGTCGGGAATACGCTATGATTATCTCCTGTATGATAATGATGACGAATTTTTCAGGGAACTCTGTAAATACCACGTCAGCGGACAACTGAAAGTTGCGCCCGAGCACATTTCCGACAACGTGCTTAAATATATGGGAAAGCCCGGAGTGGATGTTTATAACAGGTTCTGTGAAAAGTATACACGGATAAACAGAGAACTCGGAAAGGAACAATATATCGTTCCGTATCTGATGTCATCTCATCCGGGAAGCACAATGAAAGACGCGGTGAAGCTTGCTGAATACCTTCGCGATCATCATATGAACCCCGAACAGGTTCAGGATTTTTACCCCACTCCGGGAAGTCTTTCGACCTGTATGTACTACACCGGGATAGACCCGAGGACGATGCAGAATGTGTATGTTCCGCGGAAATACGAAGAAAAGCAAATGCAAAGAGCGCTTTTACAATACAAACGCCCCGAAAATCACAGCCTTGTCTACTCTGCGCTGAAGCAGGCGGGGAGGCTTGATTTAGTCGGAAACGGCGAGAAATGTTTAATCAAGGATAACAAGAGAGGAGCCGAGAAAAATGGCAAAAATATTGAGCGGAAAGGCAGTTTCCGCAAGGGTAAAGGAAGATATAAAGGTTCAGGCAGAGAAGCTGACAAAGGCAGGAACAAGACCGGGTCTGGCGGTCGTAATCGTAGGAAATGATTCGGCGTCAAAGGTGTATGTGGCGAACAAGGAAAAGGCGTGCGCAGAGCTTGGGTTCTATTCGGAAAAGCACGCTCTTCCGGAGGAAACAACCGAGGCAGAGCTTCTTTCGCTTATAGAGCGTCTGAACAATGACGATAAGATTCACGGAATACTTGTTCAGCTTCCTCTTCCCAAGCACCTTGACGATAAGACGATTATAAACAATATCCTTCCGAGTAAGGATGTCGACGCATTTCATCCGACAAATGTCGGAAGGATTATGATAGGTGATTTTGACTTTGTTCCATGTACCCCGGCGGGAATTATGGAGCTTATTCACGAGAGCGGCGTTGAGGTCAGCGGAAAGGAATGTGTTGTGATAGGAAGAAGTAATATAGTAGGAAAGCCGATGGCTATGCTTCTCCTTCATGAACACGGAACGGTAACCGTGTGTCATTCGCGTACAAAGGATTTAAAGGCACAAACGCGCAGAGCGGATATTTTGGTTGCCGCTGTGGGAATTCCTAAGTTTGTGACGGGGGATATGGTTAAAGACGGAGCGGTTGTTATAGACGTAGGAATGGATAGGGACGAGAACGGAAAGCTCTGCGGCGATGTGGATTTTGACTCGGTAGAGCCTGTGGCGGGGGCGATTACTCCGGTTCCCGGCGGCGTAGGACCTATGACAATCGCAATGCTGATGAAGAATACCTTGACCGCAGCTCGGCGTGCGCATGAAAAAAAGCAGGGATAATTATGATGAATTGTGAAGAATGTATGAATTATTATTATGATGAATATTATGATTGCTATACCTGTGCGATACAGCTTGACGAGGACGAAATGGTGAGGTTTATAAGAGGCGACTTTAAAGACTGTCCGTATTATCGAAGGGGTGACGAATACACAATCGTCCGTAAGCAGAAGTAAAAGCCGGGGAAAACAACGGCACATTGGTAAGGCTGACCGGGAATACTTTAAAAAAGGTCTTGCGGAACTGGTTAAAAGGTTATCACCGAAAACAATTATAGTGTATGGCTCTGCGCCCGATGATATTTTTAAGAAATACCGTGACATGGGAATAAAAATCATATCATTTGAAAGCGAATTTTCAAAATCCCGAAAGCAGGTGACTGCTTAATGGGCGGAAGCACCGGCGGAAATTTCGGAAATACAAGGGGAAGTCGTTCAAATGCTAAGATTCATAAAGGGCGGCAAGATAAGCATATAGAGGGTACAAATAATTATAATCAACAAAAAGCAAACGGGAAGAACCCCAGCATTTTAACTTCTGACCCCGGTAAACTTTTAAAAGAAGGTGCAGGGAAAGGAAGAATGACAACGCCAAACAAAGAGACTGTTGATTACGGGAGAGTAATCGGAAAGTACTATGACAGAGAAAGTGGTAAGTACTATAATACAACAAGAGCTACTATCCACTATGACAGTAAAGGAAATGCTCATATTGTTCCGGCAAGGCCAAGAGGTTTTAAATAATATAAGGAGGAAAAATCTTAAATGAACAACGAAAAATATTTAGCTCTTATGAGTGCTTTGAACTATTGTTATGATAACGAAAAACAATTAACTATTAATTGGAATAATGGCTTAATTGTTTCTTGTACATCTATAACAGGTGAGTATGAAACAGATACCGAGCCGGGCGATGAAGATTATATCGGCGAATATGCAGCGGCAGTTGGAGATGTGGAAGTCTTACAGCCGGGAACTGACAATAGTGTTGAGATATATAATGATTGCATCGAAATATCTTTAAAATGTATTCCTGAAAAAGTGTCGTTAGAAGACGGCACAGTGTTATGGGAAAATAACGACTAAGCAAAAAGGACGCACCGAATTTATTTTTCTGTGCGTTCTTTAATACGGGAATAAAGAGTTTATCCCGATGGGTGCTTAGAGAAAAAATAATTTGGAAGTAAATAATGACGAGCAAGGAAATGAACTTAAAATTATTATCGGCTATACCCGAAGTAAGTAATAAATATTATGAAGAAACGTCCTGGCAGGATGGGGAGGATACGGGTTCTCACGTTATATACGCAGATGTACTTGTTCCTGAAAAACCTATTTTGGAGGAAATAAAGTGTATTTAAATAGTAAAGAAGAAAGAATTATCGGAAAATTTATGAATATTGCAGATGATTTGGAGGGAAAAAAACTTACTTTAAAATGGAATGATGGGAGTAAAGCTATAGCTATATATGATACATATATAGAGGACGAAACTGATTGTGAACTTAAAGATGAAGATTATGAAGAATTCTGGTCATTTGTATTTAAAGCAATAGATTTAGTTGGAACACCCCCTATTTACATTACAGAAGATGAATATTTTTGTATTAATTATCGTAACTTTCCCGACGAGATAATTGCTGATACAAAAATGATTAATTTATGATTATTGAATCCTGCTTCCTCTATTTTGGGAAGCAGGATTCAAAAACCGGTTCGGGTTTCCCGAACCGGTTTGTATAACTTTAAACTATTTGCGCTCCGCTTTGAATATCATCAAGGGTCGATGTGACAACCAGCTCCCCGTTATGCTCGGCCGAGAGAATCATTCCGTTTGACTCATAACCCATCATCTTTCTTGGCGGGAAGTTAGCTATAAACAATACGTTCTTCCCGATTAAGTCTTCGGGCTTATAAAACTTAGCTATTCCCGACAAAATCTGTCTGCGCTCAGAGCCGACTTCAAGCTCAAATCTTAAAAGCTTTGATGATTTAGGAACCTTTTCGCATACAACGACCTTGCCGACCCTGATGTCAAGCTTATCGAAATCATCGATTGTCACGTTTTCCTTAAACGGTTCAAGCTCAACCTTTTCCGGCTCGGCTTCGCCGAATTCAGCAACAAGCTCTTCGAGCTTTTTCTCAGCGTCAATACGTGCAAAGAGAGGTCTTGCTTCGCCAACCTTTACACCGGCTCTTGTACCGCCGAATCTTGAAAGACTCCCCCACGTTAATTCATCCGCGCCGGTCTGAGCCGCGATTGCGGTTTGGGTGTCGGGCATAAACGAGCCGAGAAGCGAAGTGATAAATCTGATTGCTTCAACCAGATTGTACATTACGGTTTTAAGCTTTTCTCTGCCGTCGTCGGATTTTGCAAGAACCCACGGCATTGTCTCGTCGATGTATTTATTTGCACGGTTCACTATAGTCCAGATGCAATCCATTGCGTCAGCAACGCGAAGCTTTTCCATACACTCGGCCGTCTTTTCGGCGGACGCAAGGCAGACCTCCGCCAGGCTTTCGTCAAAGTCGGTTTCGGCGCCGGGGGCAGGAATCACACCGTCAAAGTATTTGTTTATCATAGATACGGTTCGGTTAACGAGGTTACCAAGGGTATTGGCAAGCTCTGAATTATATCTCGAAATAAGTGTTTCATAGGTAATCGTTCCGTCGGCGGCGAAAGGCATTTCGTGAAGGAGATAGTATCTCACCGCGTCAACGCCGAAGTTTTTAACCAAATCATCGGCATAGATTACGTTTCCGATTGACTTGCTCATCTTGTTTTCACCGTTGAGGAGCCACGGATGACCGAAAACTTTTTTAGGCAGGGGTTCGCCCAAAGCCATAAGGAAAATCGGCCAGTAAATGGTGTGGAACCTCAAAATATCCTTGCCGATGATGTGAACATCGGCGGGCCAGTATTTTTTATACAAATCACTCTTTTCATCACAGCGATAGCCGAGCGCGGTGATATAGTTTGTAAGCGCGTCAAGCCATACATAGACGGTGTGGCCCTCGCCTATGGGAACGGGAATACCCCACTTGATTTTGGTTCTGGATACGCACAAATCCTGAAGTCCCGGTTTTAGGAAGTTGTTTACCATCTCTTTTTTACGTGATTCGGGCTGGATAAAGTCGGGGTTTTCTTCGATATATTTCATCAGACGGTCAGCATACTTGCTCATTTTAAAGAAATAGGCTTCTTCGTGCTGTTTGTGAACCTCTCTTCCACAGTCGGGACACTTTCCGTCCTTGAGCTGTGTATCCGTCCAGAACGATTCACAGGGAGTGCAGTACCAGTCCTCGTATGAGCCTAAATATATATCGCCCTGGTCATAGAGCTTCTTGAAAATTTTCTGAACGGTTTCAACGTGATAGTCATCGGTGGTTCTGATGAACTTATCATAGCTTGTGTTCATCAAGTCCCATATTCTTTTAATCTCGGCGGCAACCCCGTCAACATATTCCCTCGGGCTTATACCGGCCGCTTCAGCAAGCTCCTGAATTTTCTGACCGTGTTCGTCTGTTCCGGTACAGAAAAAGACATCATAGCCGAGGTATCTTTTAAACCTTGCTATTGCGTCGGTCAGAACAATTTCGTAGGTGTTTCCTATATGCGGCTTTCGCGAGGTGTATGCGATAGCGGTTGTAATATAAAACTTTTTCTTTTCGTTGTTATCCACTTATATCAAATCCTTTCAAATTACATCAAATACTTTCAAATTACATCAAATACCTTTAAGATTCGTTTTTGATTATATTATTGCTCCGTTTTCTGGTACGGAATTCCGAAATGCTTATAAGCAAGCGGCGTAACTATTCTTCCTCGTGGGGTTCGGCTTAAAAAGCCTATCTGCATCAGATACGGTTCATAGACATCCTCAATGGTGTCGCTTTCCTCGCCGATTGTTGCGGCAAGGGTTTCAAGGCCGACGGGTCCTCCGTTGTACAGACGGATTACCGTCATAAGCATTCGCTTGTCTATCGCGTCAAGGCCGAGAGAATCAACCTCCATCTTTTCGAGAGCCTTGTCGGCAATCGCGGCGGAAATCACGCCGTCGCCCTTGACCTCGGCAAAGTCACGGACGCGTTTTAAAAGCCGGTTCGAGATTCGCGGCGTTCCGCGCGAGCGCGACGCTATCTCCGCCGCACCTCCGCTTTCTATGTCGATATTAAGTATTCCCGCGCTTCTGGTCACTATCTCGGAAAGTTCATCGCGGGTGTACATTTCAAGCCTCAGAATTACGCCGAACCGGTCGCGGAGCGGCGCGGTCAGAGCGCCGGCCTTTGTGGTCGCACCTATAAGCGTAAAGTGCGGAAGGTCAAGCCTTATCGACCTTGCGGACGGACCCTTTCCTATAATTATATCTAAGGCATAGTCTTCCATCGCCGGATAGAGAATTTCTTCGACGCTTCGGCTGAGCCGATGAATCTCGTCAACAAAAAGGATGTCGCCTTCGCCGAGGTTTGTCAGAAGCGCGGCGAGGTCGCCCTGCTTCTCAATCGCGGGCCCCGAGGTGATGCGGAGGTTTACGCCCATCTCGTTTGCAATAATTCCGGCGAGGGTCGTCTTTCCGAGCCCCGGCGGGCCGTAGAGCAATACGTGGTCGAGCGATTCGCCCCTTGCCTTTGCCGCCTCAATATATATTTTAAGGTTTTCCTTCGCTTTTTTCTGGCCTATATATTCATCAAGCCGTTTCGGCCTTAAGCTATATTCAATTTCGCTGTCACCGTTCATCTCTGAGGTGGTGACGATTCTGTTTTCGTTATCCATATAAATCTCCTTCTGTGAAAAGAGGATATTACATCAGCTTTTTTAAAGCATATTTTATTTTATCTTCAACCGCGCCCTCTGCGCCGGCAAGGGCGTGTTCGGCTTCGCTTCGGCTATAGCCGAGGACGATTAACGCCGATAAAGCCTCGTTTGAATCATCAGACGCTTCCGTAAATATTTCGCCTTGCGGAATATCGTCAAGCTCAACATTCTTGAACTTATCCTTAAGTTCAAGAATTATCCGCTGTGCGCCTTTCGGGCCGAGCCCAGGCGTGTGTGACGAGAGATACTTGCTGTCATTCGTCACAACGCAAAGCGCAAATTTCGAAGTCGAGATATTTGAAAGCAGGGACGCTGCTGTCTTTGCACCGACGCCCGAAACGCCGAGTATCATTTCAAATGTGCTGCGCTCTTCCGGGGTGGTGAAACCATAGAGCGAAAATACGTCTGAGGAGTTTTTTATGTTTGTATATATGAAAAGTTTTGCAGGCTCACCGCTTTCGCCGAGCTCGTTTAATGACGACATAGTCGAGTAGATTCGATAGCCGATGCCGCCGACATCTATAACCGCATATTCCTTTGTCTTTTGAACAAGCCGTCCGGATATATATTCAAACATAGTTAAAACCTCCATATAGAGTTTATTATATCAAATCTACGGCCGATAATCAAGCAAAATAACAAATTTTTTGAAAAATTTCGGTTAAAAACACTTGCGGAAAGCATAGCGGCTCAGATAATTCCGGTCAGGTCAAACGGCGGCGTGTATTCCGGCTTTGCGCTGCTGCGCTCTTGAATATAGGCGTCGGAGAAGCCGAGGTCGAGAGCCGCATCTAATACGGAATTATATTCAAAAGACGTGATCCTTCGGTTTAACTCGGGGTAATTTTGAAGATTTTCGGTCGGGGTGAACTGACTCATAAGGCTCAGGCGAAAGGCAGACGTGCCGAACTCGGCTTTAAGACGGTGAAGAATCTCAATCGAATCATGTCTGCACCCGGGAAGCACGAGATGTCTGACGATTACGCCGCCCTGCATTAGTCCGCCGCCGTCATATTTAGGCGCGCCGGCGTATAAAAGCATTTTTTTCAGTGCGGAAACAGCGGTCTCGTAATAGTCCGCGGCACCGCTGTATCTTTGCGCGAGAGCGCTTTCGGCATACTTCATATCGGTCAGGTATACAGCTACGTCGTCCTTGAGAATCTCAAGACCCTCGGCGGATTCATAGCCGCCGCAATTATATACTATAGGAATTGTGAGCGGCTCGCGAAGCTTGGAAAGAGCCTCTTTTATCTGTACTACATAGTGGGTCGGGGTGACAAGATTAATGTTGTGTGCGCCCGCGCTTTGAAGCTTCAGAAATATTTCGCTTAATTCAAGCGGACTGATTACCGTTCCGCCGCCGCCCGCGCTGATTTCGCGGTTCTGACAAAACACACATTTCAGGTTACAGCCACAGAAGAATACCGCTCCGCTTCCGCGGCTTCCGCTGATACAGGGCTCTTCCCAAAAATGAAGAGCGGCGCGTGCGGCTCTTATATCGGCGCCCGTGCCGCAGAACCCGACCGAAATTTTGCGATCCGTTCCACAGCGGCGCGGGCAGATGCTGCATTTGCTTTCCAAATTTAATCACCTTAAATCATCAGTATAATTAACATTAATATAAAACAGCGGACGGAAAATGTCAAGGCAATATAATATTTTTGTAAAAATTTAATTTCAAACCTTGACATAAGCGGTTATTTATTTTATACTTATATTAAGTATAACTGTTTTTGGAAGGAATGAATTTAAGTTGGCTGATAATAAGAAATTAGTAGAAGAAATTACACCTATGGGCGAGGACTTTGCCCGTTGGTATACGGATATAATAAAGAAGGCACAGCTTTGTGATTATTCGGGGGTTCGCGGATGTATGGTGATTCAGCCTTATGGATATGCTATCTGGGAGAATATCCAAAAGGGTCTCGACGCAAGGTTCAAAGAGACGGGCGTCGAGAACGTGTATATGCCTATGTTTATACCCGAAAGCCTGCTTCAGCGCGAGAAGGATCACGTTGAGGGGTTTGCTCCTGAGGTTGCTTGGGTAACGCACGGCGGAAACGAAAAACTTCCCGAAAGACTTTGCGTTCGTCCGACCTCAGAGACCCTGTTCTGTGAGCATTATTCAAACGTTGTCCGCTCTTACAGAGACCTGCCTAAGCTTTATAACCAGTGGTGCAGCGTTGTCCGCTGGGAAAAGACGACAAGGCCTTTTCTCAGAAGTATGGAATTTTTATGGCAGGAGGGACACACCGCTCACGCAACGGAAGAGGAGGCAAAGGAGCGTACGATTCAGATGCTTAACGTGTATGCCGACTTCTGTGAGAGCGAGCTGGCTATCCCGGTAATCAAGGGAAGAAAGACCGATAAGGAGAAGTTTGCCGGCGCAAACGAAACCTATACGATTGAGAGCCTTATGCATGACGGAAAAGCCCTTCAGTCGGGAACAAGCCACAACTTCGGCGACGGCTTTGCGAGAGCGTTCGGTATTCAGTATCTTAACAAGGAAAACGAGCTTGAATATGTGCATCAGACCTCATGGGGGATGTCGACCCGTATTATCGGCGCGATAATTATGGTTCACGGCGACGACGCCGGGCTTAAGCTTCCGCCGAGAATTGCGCCGACTCAGGCAATCATCATACCGATTGCACAGCACAAGGAGGGCGTGCTTGACGCGGCTTCGGCTCTGCGTGAAAGACTTTCGAAGGGCTTCCGTGTTAAACTTGATGACAGCGACAAGTCGCCCGGCTGGAAGTTCAGCGAATATGAGATGAGGGGCGTTCCCGTTCGCATAGAAATCGGACCTAAGGATATAGAAAAGAATCAGGCCGTGCTTGTAAGCCGTGTGGACAGAAGCAAGACCTTCGTTTCGCTCGATAATATAGAAGAAGAGCTTTCGGCGCTTCTCGATAAAATTCAGAAGCAGATGTATGACGCTGCTCTTGAAAACAGAGAGACAAAGACAAACAGTGCGACGAACTACGAAGAGTTCAAACAGATTATAGATGAAAAGGGAGGCTTTGTCAAGGCAATGTGGTGCGGCGACGAGGCCTGTGAAAACAAGATAAAAGAGGACACCGGCGCAACATCAAGATGTATGCCGTTTAAGCAGGAGCACATAGCCGACACCTGTGTTTGCTGTGGAAAGCCGGCGGATAAGATGGTGTATTGGGGTAAGGCGTACTAATAAAAAACATTTAATATTTCAGGTAAAGGAGGGCTCAAAATGGGTTGGTGGCAGAACGTGTATCATACGGTAGTAAATCAGCTTGCGCTGTTTCGCATAACCGACGTGGTTGATATAGCCATTGTTTCATATATCGTATATAAAGCGTTAAAGTTCATAAGAGATACAAGAACGGTTCAGCTCCTGAAAGGCGTTGTACTGGTAATACTTTTGACCCAAATCAGCTATGTGGCAAAGCTAAACACGCTGTATTTCATTTTGAGTAACTTCCTTCAGCTGGGAATAATCGCGTTGCTGATTGTTTTTCAGCCCGAGCTTCGGCGTGCGCTTGAACACGTGGGAAGGCGCGCGGCGAGCAGCTTGTTTGTTCAGCATAACGATTCCGGGGTTGAAAGTCAACAGGTTATACGTGAGATTGCTAAGGCGGCTCAGGCTATGTCAAACACAAGAACCGGCGCGTTGATTGTGATAGAAAACAGCGACAACATCGACAGCCTGATAAGCTCGGGAGTTCCGATTTCCGCTAAGGTGACAAGTGAGCTGCTTGAGAATATTTTTGTTCCCGACACACCGCTTCATGACGGAGCGGTCATTATCAGAAATTATAAGGTTGAGCTTGCGAGTTGTGTCCTGCCGTTGTCACAGAACCCGAATATTAAGACATCGCACGGAACAAGACACCGTGCCGGAATAGGAATCTCTGAGGAGTCTGACGTTATCGCGGTCATTGTATCCGAAGAAACAGGAAGGATTTCGATCGCGTATAAGGGCGTTTTGACAACAGGCTATAACGAAGAGAGTCTCAGAAACAAAATAATGGAGCTTGTCAGCGGAAACGGCGACGACGTTGACGGAAAGTCGAAATTCAGGTTTTCAAGCCTCACAAAAAGGAGGCATAGCTGATGAAAAAAATACTGTCATCTGATAATTCACTTAAAGTGATTTCGGTTCTTATCGCAATGTGTATATGGATATATATATCATTGGTTATGGATCCGGCTATTGAGGTTACTGTCAGAGACCTTCCGATTCAGTTTGTCGGTCAGGAAAGCCTGAATAACAAGGGACTTGCCGTTATAAGCGAATCGGCGACGACCGTTACCGTTAAAGTAAAGGGAAGCCGAAAAAAGATGGGAAACAACGACATGAAAACCATAATTGTCAAGGCGGATGTTTCGAATATTGACAAGGAGGGAACACAAACTGTTCCGGTTGAGATTGTTATTCCGTTTGAGAGCCAGGGCATAAGCTCACAGAGCATCTATACTGTCGATGTTAAGACCGAAAAGTGTACCGAAAAGAAGGTTGATGTTAAGGTCAGGACGGTTGGCTCGGCGGCGGTCGATTATATAGCCGATACCCCAACGGTGAATCCGGCAAAGATAACCGTAAAGGGCCCCGAATCCGCGGTCGAAAAGATAGCGGCGGCTAATTGCACGCTGAATTATAACGGCGCGGATGTTGATATAGATGCTGAACTTCCCGTTACGTTCAGCGGAGAGGACGGGAAAGAAATTTCTCAGCTCGACGCAATAATGAAGAGGGTGAGCGTATCCAGCGAGAAGGTTAAGGTGCACTGTCCTATCCTCAAAATGCGTAAGGTGGAGATTAAAGCGAACTTCGGCGGCCAGGAACTTCCCGATAACTTTGTATATCGGACAGATCCGTCTGAGATATTTGTATATGGCACGGATAAGGTTCTTTCGGAGCTTGACGCAATCAGCACGGAGGAAATTCCTTTAGACAAGCTGAACGATAATAAAAAGATTAAGGTTAAGCTGAAGATTCCAAACGGAATCAAGGTTTATAACGGTATTTCGGAAGCCGAAATATCATTAGAAGATTAAAATCGGCAGGGTGAAGCATATGCAGATACTGATAAATGACATAAAGATGCCGATAGTGCATACAAAAGACGAGGTAATCGCGGCCGCACGAGAAATTGTGCGGTCTGATTGCATTTCGGCAAAAAATTATCGGATATACCGGCAATCGATAGACGCAAGGCGAAAAAATAACATTCATTATGTGTACGGAGTAACGGCGGAAACAGACGACAATGTCATTTCCGGCGGAAGAATCCGAAAATTTGAGGACACCGCCGTGCTTGAGGTAAAACGAAAGCCGCTTAAAAAACGGCCTGTGGTTGTCGGAATGGGTCCGTGCGGACTTTTTGCCGCTTGGATATTGACGCTTTCGGGGAACCCACCGATTATACTTGAACGCGGCGGCGATGTAGACAGCAGAACGGAAGCGGTAAAACGCTTCTGGAAAACGGGAAAGCTTGACCCGAACTCAAACGTACAGTTCGGCGAGGGCGGTGCGGGAACCTTTTCGGACGGAAAGCTGAATACACGGATAAGCGACCCGAAACAGAGGTTTGTGCTTAAAACCTTTACCGATTTCGGCGCGCCCCGTGATATTATGTACAAGGCGAAGCCGCATATAGGAACCGACAGGCTCTGCGGAACAATAAAGAATATGCGAAAGAGGCTGATTGGGCTTGGAGCAGAGGTCAGATTTAATACGAGCCTGACCGACATACGGCTGAAAAACGGTGCGCTTTGCGGGATAGAGCTTTCAAACGGCGAATTTCTTGATTGTGAGAGCTTGATTTTGGCGATAGGCCATAGCAGCCGCGACACATACGAAAGACTTTGCGAGAGGAAGCTTGCGCTTGAGCCGAAACCGTTTGCGGTCGGCGTGAGAATCGAACATTCACAAAAGTTCATAGACGGGCTTCAATACGGCGGAGCGGAAGGACTTCCGCCGGCCGATTATCGTGTGGTGTATAACGGCGGAAGGAGAAGCTGTTATTCATTTTGTATGTGTCCGGGTGGAACGGTGGTGAACGCGTCCAGCGAGAATGAGATGCTTGCTGTCAACGGTATGAGCTGCTATGCCCGTGACGGAAGAAATGCAAACAGCGCCCTCGTGGTCAATGTGCGTCCCGAGGACTTTGAACCCGGAATTCTCGGCGGAATGGAGTTTCAGCGAAAGTATGAGCGGCTTGCGTTTAGGCTTGGCGGCGGTGATGGAAAGGCCCCGATTCAGCTTGCCGAAGATTTTATAGATGATGTTCCGACAGGTGAAATCGGCGGAGTTTCGCCGACCGTAACAAGCGGATTTAAACTTGCGGAGCTTAAAAATTGCCTGCCGCAATTTGTCACAGATACGCTGCGCAGCGGACTTTGTGATTTTGAAAGGCGGATGAAGGGATTCGCCGGCGGCGGAGCGGTTCTGACCGGAATAGAATCGAGAACATCGGCGCCCGTTCGGATTTTGCGCGGCGAAAATATGCAAAGTATAAACGTCTCGGGTATTTATCCGTCGGGCGAGGGCGCCGGATATGCGGGCGGAATTGTCAGCGCCGCGGTTGACGGAATCCGCGCGGCAATTTCGTTGATTGATAATGATTGACAAAATACGCATTTTATCATATAATTATATATTAAGATAAAACAGAGAAAATTATAGTTCGGAGGAAAATAAATGGGTAGAATGTTCGGTACGGACGGTGTCCGCGGAATTGCAAATAAAGAGCTTACGCCCGAGTTGGCGTTTGAGATAGGTCAGGCCGGTGCATATGTGCTGACCGGTAACACAGGAAGGAAGCCGACAATATTGGTCGGAAAGGACACAAGAATATCAGGGGATATTTTAGAATGTGCTTTGACGGCCGGATTGTGCAGCGTGGGTGCAAAGGTTATAAGCGCGGGGGTTATTCCCACTCCGGCAATCGCTTATCTTGTCAGAAAGTGCGGCTTTGACGCGGGGGTTATGATTTCGGCGTCACACAATCCATTTGAGCATAACGGGATCAAGTTTTTCAGCGGTGAAGGATATAAGCTTAAGGACGAGACAGAAAATCGTATCGAAAGTATAATCATTGATAAGGCGGAAGAGGTTGAACGTGCGGCATACGGGAATATAGGACACAGAGAAGAGGATACCTCTCTGGTGGATGAATATATTAAATTTGCTATGTCTACAACGGATGTGAGATTTGACGGAATCAAGATTGCCATAGACTGTGCGAACGGTTCGTCAAGCGTGACGGCAAGGCGTGCGCTTGAGGACTTAGGGGCAGAGGTGTTTGTCACCTGTGATAAGCCGGACGGAACAAATATAAACAAGGACTGCGGCTCGACCCATATCGAGAATCTTTCCGAATTCGTCAAAAAGACTGGAGCGGATGTCGGGCTTGCCTTTGACGGGGATGCCGACAGGGTTTTGGCAGTTGACGAAAACGGAGTTTTGGTTGACGGAGATAAGATAATGGCGATATGCGCGCTTGATATGCGTTCGCGCGGAAAACTTGAAGACAACACGGTTGTCGCGACTGTTATGAGTAACCTCGGCTTCTTTAAAATGGGAGAGAAAGAGGGGCTCAACATAAAGAGAACAAAGGTCGGTGACAGATATGTGCTTGAGGAAATGTTAAAGCACGGTCACAAAATCGGCGGAGAACAGTCGGGTCACGTTATCCTTCTTGACTATAATACGACCGGCGACGGCCTTGTTACCGGAATCGCTCTGATTTCGGTTATGAAACGTACAGGGAAGAAGCTGTCTGAGCTTGCGTCGGTAATGAAAATTTATCCGCAGGTGCTGGTAAACGCAAGGGTTAAAAACGAGTTTAAGAGCGAGGATAGGTATATGGCGATTCCCGAAATCCGCGAAAAGATAGAAAAACTTGAAGCGGCGTTTGCGGGAAGCGGAAGGGTCTTGATTCGTCCGTCCGGAACAGAGCCGCTTGTCCGCGTGATGATTGAGGGACAGGATGAGGCGGAAATCAAGCGCTATGCGGAGGAACTCGCCGCTCTTATGGAAGAAAAGCTTAACTAAGTTAAATATGTAATATTATAATCGAAAAGAGGAAATCAGAAGATGAAATTAGGTATAGTAGGGCTGCCGAATGTCGGCAAAAGCACATTGTTTAATGCGATAACACAGGCGGGGGCGGAATCTGCCAATTACCCGTTTTGTACGATAGAGCCGAATGTCGGAACGGTTATCGTTCCCGATAAGAGGATTGATGAGCTTGTAAAGATGTATAATCCCGATAAGACCACTTATGCGGTTATTGAATTTGTGGATATTGCGGGTCTTGTAAAGGGTGCGAGCAAGGGCGAGGGTCTCGGAAACAAGTTCCTGTCAAATATACGCGAGGTTGACGCAATTGTTCATGTTGTCCGTGCTTTTGAGGATGAGAATATTGTTCATGTTGACGGTTCGGTTGATCCGATTCGCGATATTGAAACGATAAACTTTGAGCTGATTATGTCAGACCTTGAGATTCTTGACAGAAGAATTGACAAGACGCGGAAGTCGTTAAAAGGCGGAGATAAGTCGTTTAAAACTCAGCTTGAGTTTTATGAGAGACTTCATGATGTTTTGGAGAGCGGAAAGTGTGCAAGAACAATGGAGATGACCGATGATGAGCGCGAGATGCTTACCGACGTTTCTCTTCTGACGTTAAAGCCGGTAATTTATGCGGCAAACGTGGCAGAGGATGACTATTCAAAGCCGGACGGGGAGAATGAGTTTGTAAACAAAATCCGCGAGTTTGCCGCAACCGAGAATTCCGAGGTTATGGTTATTTCGGCAAGGATAGAGGAAGAAATAGCGGCTCTTGACAAGGATGAAAAGCAGGTATTTTTAGAAGAGCTCGGCGCAAGCGAATCGGGTCTCGATAAGCTTATCCGTGCAAGCTATAAGCTCTTGGGCTTAATAAGCTATCTGACCGCGGGCAAGCCTGAGGTCAGAGCGTGGACAATAAAAGAGGGAACAAAGGCTCCTCAGGCGGCGGGAAAGATTCATACCGATTTTGAGCGTGGGTTTATCCGCGCGGAGGTTGTTGCCTTTGATGACCTTATGGAATGCGGCTCGATGACCGCCGCGAAGGAAAAGGGGCTTGTTCGTTCAGAAGGAAAGGAATATGTTGTGAAGGACGGAGATATAATTCTGTTCAGATTTAATGTTTAAATATAACGTTTGAATATAATATTTAGATATAAGGAGGAAATACTATGAGTTCAAGTATTTTTGATACGGTAAAGGATGTCGTTTCGGACGCGGCACACGTTGTTGCACAGAAGTCGGGTGAGTTGATTGATGTTTCGAAGACTAAGTATGCTATCTTTGAACTTAAAGGCGAAATCAGAAAGCTGTATAATGAAATCGGAAAGCTGATGTATCAGTCGTTTGCCGACGGTGTGGACAATGATGACGATATTAAGCTTAAATGCGGAATTATTAAGGCTAAATATGCGAAAATCAGAATCCTTGAGAGCAACGCGGAGGATATAGAGTTTAAGTGCCCGAAGTGCGGAAGCCCCAATGACGCGGATGCGGAATATTGTTCTTCCTGCGGAGCAAATATGACGGTTGATGTGCACGGGGCGGTTGAACATGAGGAAGATGAATAATGGTTTTAGTGCTGTCTGACGGCGGTTCGGGTGTTTTGCGAGTGGTGAAACAGCTTGAGGTCCGCGATGAAAAATATGTGGTTTACTTCACGAACTTCCTCGGTGCCGGAAGGTTTGGAAAGGGAAGCGTAATCGTCGGTGACGGTTCGGCCGCCTCGATTAATTCGGCGGTTGTGAAGAATCGTGTAACCGCGATTATTGACGCGGTTGAGGAACCGAAGTCAAGATTATCGGTTACCGCTTACTCTGTTTGCAGAGGAAGAATAAAATACATTAAATACGTTAATATGGAGGAAAGCTACGGTGCGCGAAAATGTCTGTCGTATCGTCAGCTTGCCACTATGATACGCCGCGGCAAGGGAGCGGTTGTCTATGCTTCGCCGATAACGGTCAGCGGGTTAGTTGCTGAGGGCGGCGGTGATATAGCCGAAAAGATGTACGTTCCCGTACTTAAAAACGCGGTCTTTGATACGGATGCGGCGCTTGAATACTCTGTTCCTATAATAAATGTGATTGAGACAAACGCGGTTGACGGTATGGACGCGGTTAAGGACATGCTTAAACGCACCGGCGCGTCGATGCTGGTGTGTGATACCACGGTGAACGCCGCGGATAAGGCTGAAATCGGAGATGCGCTGAATATTCCGGTTTTTATTACGCATAATATGGGAATGGAGTATCCCGAGACAGCGGCGGCGGCACGCGATGCCGCTATGTTTGTCCGTTCGGATGTCTGACATATTCAACGAAAGGTTTGGTAAGCTTATGAAAATAGCTATAGACGGTCCTGCGGGCGCAGGAAAAAGTACAATTTCAAAAGGAGCGGCAAAACGGCTTGGTTTTGTTTATATAGATACCGGCGCAATGTATCGCGCGATAGGTCTTGCCGCGGTTAGACGCGGAATCGATACGGCTGACGCCGAGGGCGTAAAATCAATACTCGATGATGTCGATGTTGCCATCCGCCATAACGAGAACGGTCAGCTGATATTCTTAAACGGTGAGGATGTGTCCACGGATATACGGCTGCCCGAAATTTCGGTTGCGGCATCTAATGTGGCGGTTATCCCCGAGGTTCGGCTTAAGCTTGTTGAGCTTCAGAGAAAGCTCGCCGCCGACACCGATGTTATAATGGACGGAAGAGATATAGGAACATATGTCCTTCCGGACGCCGAGCTTAAAATATATTTAACCGCGTCGGTAGAGGAAAGGGCAAACCGCCGTTGTCGGGAGCTTAAGGAAAAAGGCGTTGAAACTGATTTCGATGCGGTTAAGGCGGATATAGAATATAGGGATAAAAACGATTCGGGGCGAGAGTTTGCACCGCTTAAACCGGCGGACGATAGTGTGTATATGGACAATACGGATATGACGCTTGAAGAGTCGATTGATAAGGTGTGCGAGCTTGCGCAAAGCAGAAGGGTCGGGAATAAAGTATGAGCTTTTATGAGTTTGCAAGAGCGGTGGTTAAGGCTTATTATAAAATTTTTTACCGTGTAAAAATCGAAGGACTTGAAAACATTCCGAAAGAGGATGGGTATATTGTCTGTGCGAATCATAAAAGTCTTAATGACCCGCCGCTTCTTGCGGTGGCGCTCCCGATTAAGTTTCGGTTTATGGCGAAAGAAGAATTGTTTGAGAACAAGGTGTTCGGCGCGTTTTTAAGATTTGTCGGCGCTTTCCCTGTGAAGCGCGGAAAGAATGATATTGCGGCGCTTCGCGCAGCGATAAGCATCCTTTCAAATAAAGAAAATCTTATGATTTTTCCCGAAGGAGCAAGGTCACCAAAGGGGTATATGCACAAGGGCAAGCCGGGAACGGCGCTCATTGCTATTAAATCAAGAGTGAAAATTATTCCTGTTGGAATTGACGGCGGATATAAGCTCTTTTCTAAAATAACTATCAGAGTCGGAAAGCCGATAAGTATGGAAGAATACTATGACGAAAGACTGAGGTCTGATAAACTTCAGGAGATTACGGATGAGCGGCTTATGCCCGCCATTTCGCGGCTTTCGGGGGTAAGTACATATGAAAACAGAGATTGCTGAAAAGGCCGGCTTTTGTTTTGGAGTGGCGCGTGCCGTGAAGATGGCGCGCGAGAATGCCGGCGACAGCGGCGGTACGGTTACCTATGGCATGCTGATACACAACCGTGATGTAACAGAGGAATTAAAATCGCTCGGCGTCGATACGGTTAGTTCAATCGATGAAATAAAGCCGGGGACGAATGTAATTATAAGAGCACACGGGATTCCGGCGGACGAAGAAGAGGCGATTAAAAATCGCGGAGCAAATATTATTGACGCGACGTGCCCTTATGTGAAGAAGATTCATTCCATCGTGAGCGGCGCGGCGGGAAGCGGAGCCGATATTATAATAGTCGGCGATCCGAATCATCCCGAGGTCAAGGGAATAAACGGTAGGTGCCTCGGCAGGGGTCATACTATAAATTCCGTTGAAGAGGCAGAACAAATAAAATCGGATATTTTGTCGAATAATGTCGTAATCGTGGCTCAAACGACGCTCAGAAGAGATTTTTTTAAAAAAATTGAAAAAATTTTAAAAAAACATTTTACAAATGTGAAAATTTTTGATACAATATGTAGTGCAACCGATGAAAGGCAAAAAGCGGCCGCTGAACTTGCGGCGCGAGCCGATTGTATGATTGTGATAGGCGGTGCGGAAAGTTCAAACACAAAAAAGCTGTACGAGCTGTGTAGGGAGCATTGCGAAAATACGGTTGCATTTGAAAATGACAAAGAATTAAAAAAATATATAAAACAGGGGAAATTCCCCGCATTTAAAAAATTAGTCGGTATTACCGCCGGGGCATCAACCCCGGACACGGTAATCAAGGAGGTCTATTTAACCATGGCGGAAAACAATGAAATGAACTTTGCAGAAGCGTTGGAGGAAACCTTAAAGCCTATTAAATCGGGTGAGGTTGTAAAGGGTGTAGTTATAGGTGTTACACCTACAGAGGTAAGAGTTGACATCGGAAACAAGTATGACGGTGTTATCCCTTTTAATGAACTTACAGACGATACCAACGCTGATATCAATGACCTTGTTAAGGTTGGCGAAGAGGTTGAAGTTTATGTCGTTCATGTCAGCGACAGAGACGGCGTAGTTACCCTCTCAAAGAAAAAAATTGATGCTGTAAAGGGTATGGAAGAACTGAAGACTGCGTTTGAGAACAATGAAATTCTCACAGGTCGCGTAATCGAGCTTGTTAAGGGCGGCGTTGTATCTATAGTAAACTGCGTTCGCGTATTCATCCCTGCGTCAGAGTGCGCAGAGAGATTTTTGGCTGATTTGGGCGTACTGCTCGGAACAGAACAGAGATTCAGAATCATCAAGATGGACGTTGACAGACGCGGCAGACAGAGAGTTGTCGGCTCGATTAAATCGGTTGCAAAGGAAGAGAGCGAAAAGGCTGCTGCTGAATTCTGGGCAAACGCAGAGGAAGGCAAGAAGTACACCGGTACTGTTAAGTCGCTCACATCTTTCGGCGCATTTGTTGACCTGGGCGGCGTAGACGGTTTGATTCACATTTCCGAGCTTTCGCCGGTTAGAATCTCTCATCCGTCTGAGGCTGTTAAAGTCGGCGATCAGATTGATGTATATATCAAAGAACTCAACAAGGAAGAAAACAGAATTTCTCTCGTTAGAGAGCTCAAGGAGAAAAAGGCTGAAGAGTTCTGGGCAAACGCAGAAATCGGTAAGCACTATGACGGTGTTGTTAAGTCGCTCACATCCTTCGGCGCATTCGTTGACCTGGGCGGCGTAGACGGCCTTGTTCACATCTCTGAGCTTTCATGGCAGAGAATCAAGCATCCGTCCGAGGTTGTAAAGGTTGGCGATACAATCAACGTTTACATCAAGGATATGAACAAGGAAACCGGAAAGATTTCGCTTGGCTATAAGAAAGAAGAGGACAGCCCCTGGGTTAAGGGTACGGAAAATCTTCATGTCGGCGACACAATTAAGTGCAAAATCGTTCGCATTTTGCCTTTCGGCGCTTTTGCTGAGGTTGCTCCTTATGTTGACGGCCTGATTCACATTTCTCAGATTTCAAATGAGAGAATCGGAAAGCCGTCTGACGTTCTTGCTATCGGCGATGTTGTTGACGCAAAAATTGTCGAAATCAACAACGATACAAAGCAGATTGGCCTTTCGATGAAGGCTCTTATGAGCACTCCCGAAGAAGAAGCTGACGCTTCTGAGGACGAGACCGTTTCTTATACTGAGGACAGCTCATTCACGCTGGGCGACCTTATCGATACAGAGGAATAATTAATATGTAATGCCGATAAAAGGGGTTGCTGCAAAACGGAACAGATTAACTCGTTTGCAGCAGCTCCTTTTGGCAATTCCGCGCCGGCAGATGAATTTGTCTTAGGTGCGGATTTAACTATTGTTAATGTGAGGTTGGAAATAATGACTATTCAGGAATTTAAACAAAAAGCACGCGGTATGAAGATTGCGGTTGTGGGGGCCGGCGTCAGTAACCTTCCGCTCATTCGTATGCTGGCGGAATGCGGTGCGGATATTTGTGTGTATGATAAAAGAACCGCCGATAAAATGGGAGAGGTATATGACGAGCTCTGCGGATTGGGAGTAGAAACGGTTCTCGGCGAGAATTACCTTGATAAGATTGCCGACGGAACCGAAATGGTATTTAAGACGCCGGGGGTGAGGTATGACGTTCCGGCGCTTGTTGAGGCGGAGAAGAATGGGGCGGTCATTTCATCTGAAATGGAGCTTTTCTTTGAGACCTGTCCTTCAAAAATAATTGCTGTCACGGGAAGCGACGGAAAGACCACAACGACAAGCCTTATCTATGATATGCTGACCCGTGCGGGGTATACCTGTCATCTCGGCGGGAATATAGGAAGGCCTCTCGTGGCCGAGGTTGAAAACATAAAGCCCTCGGATATTTCGGTTGTAGAGCTGTCGAGCTTTCAGCTTCATACTATGAAGCTGAGCGCAGATATCGCCGTTGTAACGAATGTTACGCCGAATCATCTTGACTGGCACACCGACTTTGATGAATATGTGGATGCAAAGCGCGCGGTATTTAAGTATCAAAAGCCGGGCGGCAGGGTTGTCTTAAACTATGACAACGATATAACAAGAAGTTTCGGCGAAGGCAGAGACGGTGTGGTTTATTTCAGTTCTTCGAGGCTTCTTGATGACGGATATTCATTAAAGGACGGAAAGATTGTCAGAACCGAGGGCGGAAGAATCGAACGTGAGGTTTTAGACATTGATACCATTTACATTCCCGGTATGCACAATGTCGAAAATTATATGGCTGCGGCCGCTGCTGTTGAGGGGCTTGTTGAGGACGGAACTATCCGAAGAACAGCAACGGAGTTCAAAGGCGTTCCGCACAGAATCGAATTTGTGCGCGAACTCGACGGGGTTAGCTACTATAATGATTCTATCGCGAGCAGTCCGGCCAGAACAACCGCCGGTCTTAAATCATTCGGGGATAAAAAGGTCATTCTTATTGCCGGCGGCTATGACAAGAAGATTCCTTTCGACGATTTTGGTGTGGTTGTGAATGAGCACGTTAAAAAGCTGGTTCTTGTAGGCTTTACGTCAGAGAAGATTGAAGCGGCGGTAAAGAATGCCGGAAACTATAATAACTTGCCGATTTTCAGATGTGATGAATTTAAGGCTGCTGTTGAAAAAGCACGCGAAATCGCACAGCCGGGAGATACGGTAATCCTTTCGCCCGCCTGCGCAAGCTTTGACCTATTCAAAAATTTTGAGGATAGGGGAAACACCTTTAAGGATATAGTAAAAGCGTTTTAGTGATATATTATTCGGCCTTTCCTGCCCGCGGGATGGTTGGGAATGTTTGAAACGCGGGCGGAAAGGCTGTGTGCAGATGTTTGTTTTTAGTATTGTCAGTATTGTTTTTTCGGTAATTATTACGCTTGCGGCATACGGAATAAGTTCGTATAGCCTATATTCGATTGCGAGACGAAACGGCGTTAAGAATCCGTGGATTGCATTTGTGCCGATTCTGCACTATTACGTTATCGGTTCAATCTGTGAGGAATATAGGATTTATGGGTATACGGTTAAGAGATTGGATATAGTTATGCCGATAGTCTTGCTGATTCAGGTAATGGCGGCATACGTTCCGTCGTATATTGCATTTGTTCCGAGCCTTTTGGCAGGGATTTTAATTGCGCTTGTTATGCATAAGTTCTTTTATTTGTTTGACCCACAGCACGCATTTTTGTTTGCGGTAATCTGCCTGTTCGGGAGGCTGGCAACGGCGATTGTCCTGCTTCTTATTAAGGACTTGCCGATGCAGATGTCCGCAGGTGCGTATAGATATCCGTTTGAAAGATAAAAAAATGACCGCAACGCGGTCATTTTTTACTTTGTTATCATTGTTCCTATACCGCTGTCGGTAAATATTTCAAGAAGCAGGCAGTGAGGAATTCTTCCATCGATAATATGTACGGCGTTTACGCCCGCGTCAAGAGCCTCGAGACCGCCCTTGACCTTTGGAATCATTCCGCCGACTATCTTTTTATCGGCTATCATACGGTCGATTTCGGGTTTTGTTATCTGATAGATAATTTCCGGACTGTCAACCGATTCTTTTATTCCGTCAATATCAGTAAGAAGAACCAGTTTCTCTGCTTTTACCGCCGCGGCAACGGCGCCGGCTACTGTGTCGGCGTTTATGTTATAGCTGTTTCCGTCATCGTCAACGCCAATCGGCGCAACAACTGGGATATAGTCGCCGTTTGTCATTATATCAAGCACATTTTCGTTGATATGTACTATATCGCCGACATATCCTATATCTGTTTTCTTTCCGTCAACCTCGGTGTAATATTTCTTACACTCAATCAGCTTTCCGTCTATGCCCGAGAGGCCTATACCCTTTCCGCCCTTTGTTCCGAGGAGAGAGACAATTTCCTTGTTTGTCTTACCGATAAGAACCATGCGCGCGACCTTCATTGTTTCTTCGTCGGTTACCCTCAGGCCGTTTATAAACTCGCTTTTTATATCGAACTGTTTAAGCGCCGCCGAGATATCCGGTCCGCCGCCGTGGACTACGATAGGATTGATTCCTATATATTTAAGAAGGGTTATATCCTCCATAACCTTGTTTTTGAGTTCTTCGTTTATCATTGCGTTGCCGCCGTATTTGATAACAACGGTTTTTCCGTAGAATTTTTGAATGTAAGGCAGGGCCTCAATCAGAATTTTTGCCTTGTCTATTATCGGTTTGATTTCAGGTTGATTCATTTTAAACTTCCTCCTTGCAAATTACAAATACATAGCAATGGTGTCAAGCCCTGTTTCTTCAGGCAGGCCGCACATAATATTCATATTTTGGATTGCCTGTCCGGCCGCACCCTTTATTAAGTTATCAAGGCACGAGATTATTACGGCGCGGTTCAGGCGCTCGTCAACAACAATACCAATGCCGACGCGGTTTGAGCCGCTGACGTGCTTAACCTCGGGGAGGCTTCCCGCGTCATACACCGTGATGAACTGTTCATTCTTATAAAAGTCTTTATACAGAGCGACAAGCTCTTCGGTAGTTTTTTTCTCTTTAAGGTTTATGTAACAGGTCGCGAAAATTCCGCGCTTCATCGGCGCAAGGTGCGGAGTGAACGAAAGGATGATATTTTCGCCCGCGGCATGCGAAAGCTCCTGTTCGATTTCCGAGGTATGGCGATGCGTCGCAACCTTATACGCTTTCATGGTTTCGGTACATTCACAGAATAGGTTGGGGAGTTTAAGACCTCGTCCGGCACCGGTAACTCCGGATTTCGCGTCTATTATAATACTGCTGTTATCGGCATATCCCGAATGAATTATCGGATACAGACCGGTGATTGAACAAGTGGTGTAACAACCCGGATTTCCAATCAGACGCGCGCCTTTAATTTTATTGCGGTATAGCTCACAAAGTCCGTAAACCGACTTTTCAAGAAGTTCGGGCGCGGAATGGGGCTGACCGTACCATTTTTCGTATACGGCGGGGTCGTCATAACGGAAGTCGCCGGATAGGTCTATTATTTTAAGCCCCTTGTTATAGAGCGAAGGAATAATCTCTTTAGAAGCTCCGTGCGGCAGGGCGGTGAACACAACGTCGCAGTTTTCTGAAATATCATCAACGTCAAGTGCAGAAAATTCCATATCACAGATACCTCGGAGATTGGGGTATAAATCCGAAATCTTAACACCGACATTTGAATGTGATACAACTCTTGTTAAGGTAACCCCGGGGTGCCTGAGCAGAAGTCGGACAGTTTCGATACCTGCATAACCGGTTGCTCCCAATACTCCAACTTTAATCATTAAAAATCATCTCTCTTTATTAAAAATATCTACGTTTCCCATTATACCCTATTCGTCAATATTTTTCAAGTAAAAAGGAAAAAAGAAATATTTTTGGTTATTTTTTCGGGGAAAAAATCGGGTAAATTAGTTCTTTATACATATTTACTAAAAAGAAATTTTTAAATTTGTATAATTAGGCTCTAACATTTTCCGTGAAAATGTGTTACAATAAGTTATACAAATTAAGTCATATATTATTTAGTGTTAGATTTATATTAGGAGGTTTTTTTATATGGCAAGCTTGAGTCTGAAGCATATCACCAAGACATACTCGGGCGGCTTCACAGCTGTTACCGATTTTAATCTGGATATTGAGGATAAAGAGTTTATAATTTTCGTTGGTCCGTCGGGTTGCGGTAAGTCGACTACCCTGAGAATGATTGCGGGTCTGGAAGAAATCACCGAGGGTGAGCTTTACATAGGCGACAAACTTATGAACGATGTTATTCCGAAGGATAGAGATATTGCGATGGTTTTCCAGAACTATGCACTTTATCCGCACATGACGGTATTTGAGAACATGGCTTTTGGTCTTAAACTCAGAAAGGTTCCGAAGGCTGAAATTAAAAAGAAAGTTACTGAGGCTGCTCAGATTCTGGGTATTGAGCATCTTCTCGACAGAAAGCCGAAGGCTTTGTCGGGTGGTCAGAGACAGCGTGTTGCTCTCGGCCGTGCTATTGTGCGTGAACCTAAGGTATTCCTTATGGATGAGCCGCTTTCTAACCTTGATGCGAAGCTGAGAGTTCAGATGAGAACCGAGATAGGTAAGCTTCATAAAAAGCTTCAGACAACGTTTATATATGTAACCCATGACCAGACAGAGGCTATGACAATGGGTACAAGAATCGTTGTTATGAAAGATGGTATTGTTCAGCAGGTGGATACACCTTCAAATCTTTATATGTATCCGTGTAATGTGTTTGTTGCCGGATTTATCGGAAGTCCTCAGATGAACTTCATCGATGTTACTGTTGACGTTAAAGAAGATGGTACTTATCTTACAAATAATCACTTTAAGATTAAGCTTCCTGACGGAAAGGGTAAGAAGGAAGAACTTCGCGCTTACAACGGCAAGCAGGTTATTATGGGTATCAGACCTGAGGATATTTATGATGATGAAGCATATATTTCGGCTTCTCCTGACTGCAACTTTGACGTTAAGATTGACCTCACAGAAATGATGGGTGCTGAGACATACCTGTACTTCAAGGTTGAGGATGTTAACTTCACCGCGAGAGTTAATCCGAGAACAACTTCAAAGCTTGGCCAGACGATTAAGGTTGCGCTTGATGCAAACAAGATTCATCTGTTTGATAAGGATACAGAAAACTGTATTATACATTAATCTGATTAAAAAGGTATAAGAATAGGGAATTTGCATTGATTGCGGATTCCCTGTTTTTGTTTAAAACGTTACAGAAAAATTACATTTAGCTTTAAATAAAATAAAATTTAAAAAATTTCGCAAAAACACTTGAAAAATTCTTGAATATATGGTACAATGGAGCATACTGAGTGTTATATATCAAACAAGATTAATTAGAGCGAAAACAATGTATCGCAAGATACAAGGAGGAAGTAAAATGAAGTTAGGTTTAATTATTGTACATGTAATAATTGCAGTTGTGCTTGTTGTGGTTGTGCTTATGCAGCATGGTAAGCAGCAAGGCCTCTCGGGCGCAATCGCCGGCGGCGCAGAAACATTCTTCGGTAAGAATAAGGGCAGAACAATAGACGCTATGCTAAAAAAATTCACCGCAGTAGTTGCCGCGCTTTTCGTTATAAGTTCAATTGTGCTTACAACTGTTTCGGTTAAAGAGTATAAGAATTCGGCAAGCGATAACAGTAGTTCGACAGAGGCATCAGAGAGTGCTGACGGTCAGACTCAGGTTAAGCTTGATGATCAGGGAAATTTGGTTGATGCAGACGGTAATATTGTTATGTCAGCCGATCAGGTTGCTCAGCAGAAGGCAGCAAGCCAGCAGGCAGACGGCGACAATGCAAGTGCTGATAATAATGCTAATACTGACAATAATGCAAGCACCGACAATAATGCGACAGAAAATCAGACACCCGCTGAGTAATAAAGTCTATTAAAAGGGGCCGTAGGCTCTTTATAAAGCAAAAGGCCTCCCTAAAGGGGAGGTCTCAGACTGTCGAAAAAGTTATTTTCAGCAAGATAT
>CADBUP010000095.1 GCA_902797885.1 uncultured Ruminococcus sp. | reverse complement strand
TGTGGTGGAATTGGCAGACGCGCTGGACTCAAAATCCTGTGGTAGTGATACCGTATCGGTTCGACCCCGATCAGCGGCACCATACACGGAGCAAGCATTTTTGCTTGCTCCTTTTTTATGCGTGCGTATATGATACCTCGATTTCTAACACTTTTCTAACACAAAATTAAAATAGTTGTTGGCTCTTTGTCAATAGTTGGGATCAAAAAATAATGGAATTTTGGCTCTGTAATAAATTGTTGAGACGACCAAACAGAGCGCCGCAACACCTTTTCGGTATTGCGGCGATTCATTTTATTTTATATAATTTTTCAAATTGAACTTTGAAAGCCTGATATGCTTTCGGTCAACGGTGTACGAAATATACGCATCATCACCGTAAACATCCGTATACGGATAAAACATACTCTCCTTCATCTCAGCGACAAAAACAACCTTACTTTTGCTTAAATCTTCGTGGTCTATCCTTATCATTCCGAATCCGTCACGGTCTATCGGCGCGTGTATCAGATAAAGCTCATCATTATAAAAGATGAAATCCGAGCGCGACTGTGTATCTCTGATTAAACACGGTTTTTCCCACTTATCCTCTTTCAGATCATAACAGGTCAAAAATCCTTGCATACACTCATGCTGGCGCACGAAATAACAACACTTGTCGCCGAGCACATAAACGGCATTTTCCCAAAGTGAAAGATTTATAAAATCGGGTGTTGATACATATTCCCACGTTATAAAATCCTTGCTCTTTATGATACAGTTAAAATATCCCGAATATGCACCCGTGTAATAATATACCTCACCGTTTTCGATGCGGCTTGTCAGCTTTTGCATAATTCCAATATCGACAAACATCGTCTTATAAGGAATACCATTGCACGCAAGTGCATCTTTGATTCCGCTCATGCTGAAATCATTTGTTATATCACCAACCTTAAACCTGTTCGGTCTGACGGCGCTCAGCGTCTTTTTTGAGATGCTGAATGTGCAATAAAATCTGTAATATTGTTTATCCGCCGATGCCGTCCACATAATATAAATTTCATCGCCGCCCTTGTACATCAAGATTGTGTCATACAATGCGTCTATCTTCTTTCCGTCAAGGATTTCACCGACTTTTTGTACCTGTACAATCGTCATATCTTTCGGATTATTAATAGGACAAAACGCAAACCTCGCCTCTTGCTTGTTCGGGTCCTCGGCATCGCTGCCTGTATTCGCATAATATGTCATATACACAATTCCGTCTATTATTTTAAACGTAGAAACGTGTACCATCAAATCCGGGTCGTCCTCGTTATGCTCTCTGCAATATTCCTCTGTTCTTTCAAAATCCGCAATTATATTCTTTTTTAATTCATCAACGCATTTTTCACCGAGCCTTTTCGCGCTTTCATCCTCGCCCGGCACGATATATCCGTTGTACATCTTTATCGGTGCCTCGGGGGTCGCTTTATGCTCTTTTGCGCACGCTGAATTCTCGGTATAAATATTTTTTAACTCTGTATCTTTTTTCACAATCAAATTCATAAAAATTCACCTTTTGTCCGTAAGGTTTTAAAACGAATAAACTCAATCGAAATTCACAAAATTTTATTCATTCAAAAACCAAACCTATATTTTTACTTGCATTATACGCCAAATTATGTTATAATTCAAGTCAAATACTACAAAAAACAAGCCAAAAATATCACTATTAGGAGCAGTCATGAATTATATTCACCAATATCATACCGAACCACAAATAATACATAACCGAAAGATAGATTTCGTCCCTCACCTGCACGATGAAATCGAAATAATATCCGTATTCGGCGGCAGCGCAACGCTCACCGCCGACGGGTATTCATACAATGTATCCAAGGGAGATTTTATAATCCTTTTTCCGAATATTATACACAGCTATTCGCACGAAAAAAACGTTGATGTCGGAAAGTTTATCTTTAGCGCGGACACAATCCCCGAACTTACCTCGGCATTTAATGATAAGCGTCCGAAAACACCTGTTATCACTCCTTGCACTGCCGAGGGCGCGCATCTTTCAATGCTTGCAGAGGAAATATTATCCGAGTTTAAAACTTCATCGGATGCGGTTAAAAAGGCATACTTACTCTTGCTTACGGGAAAGCTGTTGAAATTGTGTACGTTCGAAGAATCAAGGGATTACGGCGATACAATCGTGCTTAAAATCTTTGATTATTGCAAAAATAACTATACTCATGATATTACCTTGGACGAGGTAGCAAACGCCCTTTATGTGAGCAAAAGCTACGTTTCTCACATATTCTGCTGCAAGCTTAAAATCAACTTCCGCAACTATATAAACACATTGAGGGTAAACAAAGCCGTCTCGCTTTTGCGCCATAGCAATATCAGCGCAACCGAGGCGGCAGAACAGAGCGGTTTCGGCAGTATACGAACATTTAACCGCGCATTCGTAAAATATATGGGTGTGACGCCGAGAGAATATAAGGGCAACATCCGCCGATAACGTGTCACTTTGTCATCGGCGGTTAAAATATCGATTTTAAAATTTCAGCTCTTTTTAAAATCATTCTTAAAAAATGAAATGATTATTGAAACAAGCGATATTGATTCGTTTATTATTCCGGCATACGAGCCGATAAAACAATCATATATAATAAACGAAACACAGACAGGAACGGACAAAAGACGCGTGAATTTCGGGCTTTTTACCCAAAGCGAAATCGTCACAAGCGTTGACGCACACATCGGCAAAAGGCTTATCGCCGACCGCCATGACGCAATCGTCAGGCACCAGCTCACAGCAATAAACAAAATCGGCCACGCAAATGAATTTGCCCATTTTTTGCCGCTGTTCATAAAAATGCTTTCACGTGCGATTCCCACAAGGTTCGGAATCGCACCCGCCCATGCGCCGAGAAAAAGATAATGCACTCCCCACAAAACATCCGCACAGAGCTTTCGGTACAGCAATTTCTTTCGTTCTTTTTGCTGGTACAACGTGAAAAGCATATACACGCCGCCGAATCCCAAAATCTGCGCTATTATATTAACTGTTATGTTTAGTGTCATAATAATCCGTCCTTTTATTTATTCAAATTACATTATAAGACAGACTTATCTTAATTTCAAGCCAAACACGGCACAATATAAGTCAAAAATATCACTTTTTTATAATCCGTATACTCAGTATACATGGACGATTTAGAGCCGTTCACTACACTGTGCCCTCCCAGCAAAAATGGACACAAAAAAGCTTCAAAAAACGAAATGAATCGCAGTATTTCGTTAATTTACTAAAACCGACCGC
>CADBUP010000094.1 GCA_902797885.1 uncultured Ruminococcus sp. | reverse complement strand
TTCTTTCATCTTTCTCAACTTTTTCCGTGATTATTCGTGATATCCGCCGCAGCCGTTTCGTTTTCAATCCCACGATTGTTTCCGCTCTTGCGACAGCTTGCACATTATATCACCTTTTTCCCCTTTTGTCAAGTTCTTTTTTTCTCTTTTTCTCTTTTTCAGGGTTAAACAGGCAGAAAAAACGGATATACACCGTAAAAATCGGCATATATCCGTCAAAATTAATATTTTCGGATGTTAATTAGTCCAAAGGGTTTCCTTCCCTGTCAAACAATGGGAGAGGCTCTAAGAACACAATATCATCACGTCTAGCCGCATCGCCCTCAGCAAGAACGGCCATCTTTCCCACTATATTTCCTCCGACCTCGTCAACAAGCTTTTCAAGCGCAGAAAGAGACTCGCCGGTGCTTATTACATCATCCACGATAAGCACGCGTTTACCCTTAAGCGCGTCAACATCGCTCTCACCAAGGCAGAGCATCTGTCGATTTTCGGTTGTGATTGAATTTACATATGTTGTATGCACATTCTTCATATAAAGCTTCGGGCCCTTGCGCGCAACAATATAGTTATTCTCGCCGGCAAGACGCGCCATTTCATAAACCAGAGGAATTCCCTTACATTCTGCCGTAATCATTATATCATGTTCGGGGGCCTTCGCCAAAAGCTCTTTAGCCGAAGCTCTGGTAATCTCCACGTCACCAAACATAATAAACGCAGCAATATAAAGGTCATCATTTATTTTACACAGGGGAAGCTCTCTCTTCAACCCTGCTATTTCCATTGAATAGTGGCTTTTCATTGTGAAATCATTTCCTTTCGGTCAAAACTAATTAGCCCATAATGTGCAGGAACTTAAGCACGAAGTACAGAGCAAAGAGTGCGGTTGTAACCCACATAACCGGCTTAACTTCCTTAATTTTTCCTGTGAGAACCTTGAGGATAACCCATGTAAGCATACCGAACATAATACCGTTAGCGATTGAATATGTAAGCGGCATAAATACGATAGCGGCAAATGCGCCGAGAGTATCAGCAATATCGTTGTCGAACTTAACGTTCTTGATAGAACTGAGCATAAGCAGACCAACGAACATCATAGCCGGAGCTGTTGCAAACGAAGGAATAGCAAGGAATATCGGAGCAAATACGATTGAAATAAGGAAGAGTATTGCTGTAACAACCGAAGCAAGACCGGTTCTTCCGCCTGCTGAAACACCTGCGCTTGACTCAACATAGCTTGTAACAGTCGAAACACCGAGAGCGGCGCCGACACAGGTACCTACAGCGTCAGCCATAAGTGCGCCCGTTGCGTGAGGAAGCTCGCCGTTTTTGTCGAGGAGATTACCTTTTTCAGCAACACCGATAAGAGTACCAACTGTATCAAATATATCAGTATAAAGGAATGTGAACATAACAACCAGGAAGGTTGAGAAGTTCTTAGCTATATAACTGAAATCAAAGTTACAGAAGGTAGGAGCCTCAATCTTCAGTCCGCTGAATGACGGGATAAGTGAATACACACCGTTTGCGGGATCAACCTGATACCAGCCGCAAAGCTCAGCAATAATACCGAGAATCCATGTGATAATGATGCCAAGAAGAATATCACCGGGAACCTTAAAATGGTGAAGAACCCCTATAGCCAAAAGGCCTACCAGTGCCAAAACGAACTGAGGCGAACCGAAGTCACCTATTCCGAGAAGAGTCGCATCATTATTTATAACAATACCTGCGTTAATCATAGCTATGATTGTGATGAACAGACCGATACCGGCGGTAATACCGAATTTAAGATTTTCCGGAATCTGGTTGATAAGTGCTTCTCTGAACTTGCAGAGTGAAAGCAGCATAAAAATAACGCCTTCAACCAAAATAGCGGTAAGAGCAACAGCATAGGGAATACCCATTGCGCCGCAGACCGTGAATGCGAAGAACGCATTAAGACCCATACCCGATGCCAAAGCCACCGGATAGTTAGCGAAGAACGCCATACAAAGAGTAGCAATAGCGGCTGAAAGCGCAGTACCCGTGAGAATCGCACCTGCTGATGCGCCGTCGATAGTACCGAGCTGTGACGGGTTTACGGCAAGGATATAAGCCATTGCCAAAAACGTAGTGATTCCGGCAATAATCTCAGTCTTGACATTAGTGCCGTTTTCCTTAAGTTTGAATAATTTTTCCATCATACTTCCTCCAAAGTATAAAATATAATAAATTTAATTTTTTTACATAACTCGTGATGGTCTAAAATTATTATTGTTGGATTCGGGCTGAATCCAACAAACACACTCTATGGTTTTATTTATGAAAAATATATTAAAATTTGTAATATAAACTAAAAAACCAATTTATATTCTAACACAAGAGTTCAAAAACTTCAAGTATTTTCTTGCAAAAAAGTGTATAAAAAAAACTTATTATAACGAAAAAAGGGGGCAAAAAAGCCACACCGCAGAGAAATTCTCAGAAATATAAAAAAATTTTCAAAAAAGACTTGATTTTTTTCTTAAATAATGTTATAATATCAAAGTTGTTAAAAATGTGCCGCTAGCTCAGCTGGATAGAGCGTCTGACTACGGATCAGAAGGCCGGGGGTTCAAATCCTCTGCGGCACGCCATATTAAACCCATGCCTGCATATGCGGACATGGGTTTTTGTTTCATATATTTTAAATTTCGGTCTCCTATGTATTTTATGTAAGTTTAAGGAAATACTTATATCAAAGGAGGCTGAAAAATGTCAGATATGTTTTGTTTTCAATGTCAGCAGACAGCGGGTAATAAGGGCTGTGTGCGGACGGGCGTCTGCGGGAAGCAGCCGCAGACCGCCAATCTTCAGGATAAACTTGTATACGAGCTGATAAGACTTGCCGAAACGGCAAGAGACAAAAGAAGCGAGGTTTCGGACAGGCTGATACCCGACGGTCTTTTCACCACGCTGACAAACGTCAATTTTGACGATAGTGCAATAAGAGATTTCACCAAAAGAGTTATTGCCGAAAGGAGAAGGCTCGGCGGTGTGGATGATTCAGAGACGGTCGACTTGTTTAAGGGCGAAAACGACGTTGTCTCTCTGCGCTCGTCGCTTCTTTTCGGATTAAAGGGAATGGCGGCATACGCGCATCACAGCATGAGACTCGGTCACTTTGACGACGAGGTTACGGCATGGTTTTATAAAGGACTTTGCGAAATCAACAAGCCTCATTCAATAGAAGAATGGCTTGAGCTTATTATGGAGTTCGGCAGGGTGAATTATAAGTGTATGGAGCTTCTCGACCGCGCCAACACGGACGCCTTTGGAAATCCCGTTCCGACAAGAGTTAATATAGATGTAAAAAGCGGCCCTTTTATTGTTGTCTCGGGGCATGATCTGGAAGACCTTCATCAGCTTCTCGAACAGACCGAGGGAACGGGAATCAATATCTATACGCACAGCGAGATGCTTCCGGCACACGGCTATCCCGGGCTTAAAAAGTATAAACATCTCGTCGGGAACTTCGGAACGGCATGGCAGAACCAGCAGAAGGAATTTCAGGACATTCCCGCCCCGGTTCTGTTCACAACAAACTGTATTATGCCGCCGCGCAAGAGCTATGCCGACAGGATATACACCACCTCGGTTGTCGGCTTCGACGGGCTTGTCCATATAGAAGAGGACGAAAACGGCCGTAAAGATTTCTCGCCTTTGATCAAGAAGGCTCTTGAACTCGGCGGCTACGAGCACGACAGGAGCATGAGCGGAATCAACGGAGGGCATATGCTTACAACAGGTTTCGCTCACGAGGCGGTTTTAGCCAATGCAGGGAAGATAATCGAGCTTATTAAGGACGGAAAAATAAAGCATATATTTTTGGTCGGAGGATGCGACGGAGCGCATCCGGGCAGGAACTATTATACCGAATTTGTAAAGCAGACGCCTATGGACTCGATTGTATTGACCCTCGCCTGCGGAAAGTATAGGTTTAACGACCTTGACCTCGGCGAGATAGACGGTCTTCCGAGAATTCTTGATATGGGACAGTGCAACGATGCTTATAGTGCAATAAAAGTGGCTCTCGCCCTTGCCGATGCCTTTGGCTGCAGCATCAACGACCTTCCGCTGACCTTAGTTTTATCATGGTACGAACAAAAGGCGGTCTGCATCCTGCTTACGCTCTTGGCGCTTGGCGTCAGGAATATGTATCTCGGTCCGACAATGCCTGCATTCTTCTCTGAATCCATCGAGAGAGTTCTTGTCGACACCTATGGTCTTCAGCCAACAACCGCACCGAGTCAGGATATGGACGCAATTCTTGGCAGAGGTTGAAAAAATTTTCGGGCAATTATTAGGGCAATATCTTACCGAAAGCATTGTGAAAACGCGAAAAATTTCATTTCCTTGCCGCCGCGGTAGGCATGGCGGAATCCGGGGACGGCGTTTTATTAAAATGAAATTTTTCGTTTATCAGAGTTTATCGACACGCTCATGGCAGTTCAAAACGAACTGCCATATTATTATACTCTTATTTCATCATTTATAATACTTAGCCGCGTATTATAAAATTCCTTGACCGCATTTATCATATATGAAGTATCTTCGTTTCCCGCTGTCTCGTACGCAGAGTGCATAGCCAGCTGTGCAAGGCCGATATCGACCGAACTCACACAGGTTTTCTCGGCCGCGAGATTGCCGAGCGTTGAACCACCCGCAATATCGCTTTTATTTGCGTATACCTGATACGGCACACCGGCACGGCGGCATATCTTCTTAAAAATCGCCTCTGACACCGCGTCGGTGGTATACCGCTGGGCGGCGTTGTATTTAATGACCACTCCGCCGCCGATTCTCGGATAATTCTCGGAATCATATGCGTCGGCACGGTTGGGGTGGATTGCATGAGCGTTATCGGCAGAAACCAAAAATGAAGAGTTAAGCCTCTGCATATGCCCCGCATAGTCAATTCCGAAACAGTTGCTTATCCGAAGCAGGACGGACGATAAAAAGTCTGATTTTGCGCCTTGTCTGGTACCGCTTCCGACCTCCTCGTTATCAAAGATACAGAGCGTCTGAACTGTATCCCTGCTCTCTTCGCTTTCAATAAAGCCCTTTAAAAGCGCATATACACATTGAAGGTCATCAAGACGCGGCGCCGAGATAAACTCGTTATTTCTGCCCCAGATTCTGCCCTCTTCACGGTTATAAAGCATAAGGTCACAGCCAATAATGCTTTTTTCTTCCTCGCCGAGAACGTCGGCTACCTCACTCATAATACCCGCCTCTGATTCCGACAGAGCGTACATCGGCGGCATATCGCGGCAGATATTAAGCTCGGAGGAATTCTTAGCGCCGCGGCCGAGGTGAATGGCAAGCGACGGAATTATAAGCGAATCTCGGTCGATATTGACAAGGCGGACATTTAGGCTTTCGCCGTTGTCAATCACAACCCTCCCCGAAACGGAAAGAGGCCTGTCAAGCCAGCTTGACAGAGACATTCCGCCGTATGCCTCTACATTTAATTTTATATAATTTTTGTCCGCCAGCTCGGGAACCGCTTTAATTTTAAACGAAGGCGATTCGCCGTGCGCCGCGGCAATCATATACCTCTCGGGCTTACCCGAAGGTATCTTAAACGCGATGACCGACGACATATTCCGCACGACATAGTACCTTCCGCCGTTTTTAAGCTTCCGTCCGCCGCCCTCGCTGAGACGCTCGAACCCGGCGGAATCAAGCACGGCCGAAACCTCTGCCGCCGTGTGCCAACAATCTGTACTGTCTTTTATAAAATCAATTATGTTTTTCATTAAAAATCACTTCGCCTAACCTTAATTATATTGTAATTAAATAATAACAGATTTTAATAAAATATTCAATAGAAATTATCATTTTACCGCAATTATTCTTATTCGGAAAGCACAGTTCAAACCAATTTTCAAATTCCGCAAATTACTATCATCGCACGCCATATCAAGAAAAAGGTATTCCGTCCGAGTTCCCTCAAGCGGCAAGGCTTAACTCCCTTGCGCTCAGCGCGGGAAAGTTGAGTATACAACAAAAAAGCCTTGAAAAATCAAGGCTTTTTTTGGTGGAGGGAGATGGATTCGAACCATCGAAGCAAGAAGCAACAGATTTACAGTCTGCCCCCTTTGGCCACTCGGGAACCCCT
>CADBUP010000093.1 GCA_902797885.1 uncultured Ruminococcus sp. | reverse complement strand
TAAGCTTCTTTGCGCTGAAAATACTTGGAGGGCGACCTCCCGGAAACATAAGTCGCCGCCGGTACATTAAGAACCCTTGACGAGTTTACTCGTTGGGGGTTCTTATTTCGGTAAAAATTTTAAAATAATGAAAAAAACTCTTGACAAGCGGAAAAATATGTGTTATTATATCATAAACCGTTGAAGAAGAGTAAGTAAGTTTTGAAACTGTTCTGAGAGAGAGCCGCAGGCGGTGTGATTGCGGTAGATAAGCCAAAACCGAATGGACTTCTGAGGGCAAGCAGAAACGAAAATTTCGGAGTATGTGAGCCGGAGTATGACGCTTCGTTAACAAAAGTCGGCGTATGTTTGTACGTGCTGAGTGGGCGCTTTGTATATAGCGTCAAGCCGGGTGGCACCGCAGGAAATTACTCCTGTCCCAGCAACTTTAATTGTTGTGGGACAGTTTTTTTATATTCAATTATCTGTCCCCAAAATAAGAAAGGAGACAGAATTATGTCAAACGAAAAAATCCCTTACAAAATTTATCTTGAAGAAATCGAAATGCCAAAAGCTTGGTATAACCTCCGTGCAGACATGAAAAATAAGCCTGCACCGCTTCTTAACCCCGGTACTCATCAACCGATGGAGGCAGAGGACCTCGCCCCTGTTTTCTGCAAGGAATTGATAGAGCAGGAGTTAGACGATAAAACCGCTTTCTTTCCTATTCCCGAAGAAATTCAGAATTTTTACAAAATGTATCGTCCATCACCGCTTGTCAGAGCATATTGTCTGGAAAAGAAACTTGATACACCAGCGAAAATTTATTATAAGTTTGAAGGTAATAACACAAGCGGCAGCCATAAGTTAAACTCAGCTATAGCTCAGGCGTATTACGCAAAGAAGCAAGGCCTTAAAGGTGTAACAACCGAGACCGGAGCAGGTCAGTGGGGAACGGCTCTCTCGATGGCTTGTTCATACTTCGATCTTGACTGTAAGGTCTTTATGGTTAAAGTGTCATATGAACAGAAGCCTTTCAGACGTGAGGTAATGAGAACATACGGGGCATCAGTGACACCTTCGCCATCAATGGAGACAGAGGTTGGAAAGAAAATTCTTGAAAAGCACCCCGGAACGACAGGAAGCCTTGGTTGTGCAATATCGGAAGCAGTTGAAAAGGCAACAACATCGGAAGGTTACCGTTATGTTTTGGGAAGTGTTTTAAATCAAGTTCTCCTGCACCAGTCGGTTATCGGCCTTGAATCAAAAGCTGCGCTTGATAAATACGGCGTGAAGCCTGATATTATCATAGGCTGTGCAGGCGGCGGCTCAAATCTCGGCGGACTTATCTCTCCGTTTATGGGGGAGAAACTCCGCGGTGAGGCGGATTACAGAATCATTGCGGTAGAACCGGCCTCCTGCCCGAGCCTTACAAGAGGCAGGTTTGCGTATGATTTCTGTGATACCGGAATGGTGTGTCCTCTTGCTAAAATGTATACTTTGGGAAGCGATTTCATACCTGCTCCGAACCATGCGGGCGGACTTAGGTATCACGGAATGAGCTCAACGCTTTCACAGCTTTATCATGACGGACTTATGGAGGCGGTTGCCGTTCCGCAGACCTCTGTGTTTGAAGCGGCGGAATATTTCGCGCGGGTAGAGGGAATATTACCGGCACCTGAGAGCAGTCATGCGATAAGGGTTGCTATCGACGAAGCAATAAAGTGCAGAGAAACAGGTGAAGAAAAGACGATTCTCTTTGGCCTTACCGGAACGGGATACTTTGATATGGTGGCATATGAGAAGTTCCACGACGGAAAGATGGAGGACTATGTTCCCACCGACGAAGAGCTTGAGGAAAGCCTTGCTAAACTTCCTAAATTCTAAATAAAAAATTGATTGGTTAGGCCTTTGACAGGGTTAATTAAAGGTTAATATAGACGAACAGAAACAAATAAAATAAAAAATTAACACAAAAATTTAAAAACACTTGATTTTTTTATAGCTTTATGATAAAATAAACAAAAATGAATATATCTGCCACCGGGCAGAGATGCTTAAAGCATCCATTACTCATCGTTAGGTCTTTGAAGATGAGTAAATGGGTGCTTATTTTTTTGGGGGAGGCTTTTATGAAATCATTAAAATCAATTGTAAATTATTTTTCAAAAGGTGAAATTTTATTATGGGTTTGCTCGGTAAGCCTAATCATTATATTCTTTTGGGTTTTCGATAATGAAAATTTTTTGACGCTTACAGCTTCTCTTATCGGTGTGACATTACTGATTTTTAATGCAAAGGGTAATCCGATAGGTCAGTTTCTGATGATTATTTTCAGTATGCTTTATGGGTATATTTCACTTACATTTGCGTACTACGGTGAGATGCTGACATATCTTTGTATGACTATGCCTATGGCAGTATTTGCTTTGGTTTCTTGGCTTAAAAATCCATATAACGGAAACAAAGCAGAAGTAAGGATTAACCACATAAAAAAAGCAGAAACGATATTTATGTGGATTGTCTCTGCTGTTATAACAATAATATTCTATTTTATTTTAAGAGCTTTTAATACGGTCAACATTATACCAAGCACCATATCGGTAACAACAAGCTTTCTTGCTGTATATTTGACTTTCAGGAGAAGTCCGTATTATGCAATAGGGTATGCGGCGAATGATATAGTTTTGATTGTTTTATGGGTTCTTGCTGCACGTGAGAGTATATCATATATCTCTGTAGTTGTTTGTTTTATTACATTTCTTGCAAATGATATTTATGGATTTATAAGTTGGAGAAAGATGGAGAGAAGACAATTTAACAAGTTTACAAAATAGAAAATGGAAATAAAACATAAGATTGACAAAACATACGATTTATGATAAACTAAACTTGCTGCACAATCGAATATTAACTCTCAATGGGGAAACAGTTTTAGGTAAAAGGGTTTCCTTCTTTCCTCATACCCATATGAGAGAATTGTGCAGCAACAATGGAGAATGGACAGCCTTTTTCGGTGCGCTTCTTTAGTGAAGCGCACTTTTTACATACCCTAAATCTTATATAAAATAAGATTTAGGGATTTAAGACTTATAGTTAAACGTGTATGAATACGGTAGGAAAATTACTTAATTTGAGTTTGAATTTTATTTACAGCCGCCCTGTATTCCTCCGCGCCAAAGACCTTGTTTATCATATCCAAAAGTGCATTGGCTGAAATCCGCGGAGGAAGAGAAAACTCACGGCATAAAAGCCGCCGAAGCTCGACGCTGTTTTCTCTACCGGTGAATCCATCGGCATAAAATTCTGCCTTGGTTACGTGAGAAAGCAAAGGAGTCTCGGTTACCGCGGCGGACTTTTTTAAAATTTCTTCAAGTGTTTTTTCATCAATTCCCTCGACGCCCAAAAGTCCGTCTGCGCCTGCCTTCTCCTTGCGTTTTTCCTTTCCCTTGACCGCCGGAATATACGCCTGTTTAATGTTTGCCGCCTCGCCTAAGCACTGCTTTATATAATTCCGAATTCTGAATCCCGCGCGGTCTGAATCAGTCAGAACAATGATTCCGCGCTTTTTTGACAGCGTGCGCAGGCTGTTTATAATCTTTGGCGAACGATACAGCTGAAACCCGTATGTGCAGATTATAGGCGCATCGGTAATTTTTTTAAGCTGTTCCTTGTCATACTTGCCTTCAACGACAATTACTTCATTTATATGTATCATATCCGAAACCTCATATCAGTATAAGTTATAGCTTACATTATTTTACCACAAACCGCATAAAATTAAAATACCTGAATTAAAATTTTTGCGAAAAAGGTGAATCGGATAATGGCGAAGAAAACAGTTGCGGCTAATATGTTTATTTTGGGTCTGTCGGGTATAATAGCAAAGACCTTTGACTTCAGCTTTCGCGCATATTATTCAAGGATGCTTGGCTCTGAGGGAATGGGCCTTTTGTCGCTCGGCTTCTCGCTTCACGGGGTTATGCTGACATTCGCAACAGCCGGCCTCGGTGTGGCAGTGTCAAAAACAACGTCAGAGTATATGGAAATAAAAAATCCGGCGGCTGTCCGCGGGTGTATGCGGCTTGCCGTTTTCGGGGTGGTTCTGTTGAGCCTTGCGGTAATTTCGCTTACACTTGTTTGCTCAAACTATTTGGCAGACACGGTTCTGGGTGACGGAAGGGTGTCGGTAAGCCTTTGTACTCTTGCACCGAGCGTATTGTTTATGGGAATATCTTATTGTATAAAAGGCTGTTTCTATGCCGAAAGAAGGGTGATTCCGCCGGCATCGTCGGAGATTTTGGAACAGCTGGTGAAATTCGTTTCCATCAGAACTCTACTTAAAATATTCCTTCCTTATGGAATAGAGTATGGCTGTGCGGCGGTGTTTGCCGGCATAACAATAGGAGAATTCTCATCTTGTGCATACCTGGTATTTTTTTATCTGCGTGAGGAAAGAAGGTGCTTTAGACTGTCACGCGTTTTCCCGGAGGTGTCAGTCAGCAGGCGCGAGCTTGTATGTCGGCTTCTCGGAGTGTCGATTCCGCCAATGATAACCTCGCTCTGTTGCAGTGCGCTGAGGACAAAGGAGGAGGTCCTTATTGTATCAGCGCTGAAGCGCGGCGGAATGGCACACTCTGACGCGGTGAGGTCGCTCGGAATATTATACGGAATGGCAATGCCGCTTCTTGTCCTTCCGCTTAACCTTATGGGCTCGGTTATGTCGCTTCTTGTACCCGAAATCTCAAGGGCGTGGGTTAGCGGAAGACAGCGGCTAAGGCGCGTTACGCTTAAAATTTACCGATTTGGCGCCGCGGCGGGGTGCATTGTCGCGCTTGTATTTATTCTGTTCGGTGACACCCTCAGTATAATTTTTTATAATACCGATGAAGGCGCGGCTCTGGTAGTGCGCCTTGCACCGCTGTGCCCGATAATGTTTATTGACTCGCTCTCCTGTTCGGCGCTGAACGGAATGGGTAAACAACTCAGGCTTTTGGTATTTTCGATTGCTGATTTTATGCTGAGATTTGCTGTAATATATTTTGCGATTCCGGGCGGAGGGGTTTCCGCATTCTCAATAATGATTGCGCTGAGTAATATTTTTACCTGCTTATTAAGTTTCGGAAGTGTGGCGGGCATTGTGTTTGGTAAGCTGAATCTTTCAAAAAGAAAATTGACAAAATCAAAGAAGTATGGTATCTTAAAGAATAGTATATGAGTTTTGTCGAATGGGGGGTGACCGCAGTGGACGAGAATAAGCTTGTTAATAAAGCCGTAAAAGGCGATAATTCGGCTTTTGAGGCACTTATGGAAAAACATATGGGGATAATCTATAACATAGCTCTTCGGATGGCGGCGAATCAGGATGACGCCGAGGATATGACACAGGAGATTATGATTAAAATTTTCCGCAGTCTCGGCTCATTTAAAGGGAACTCAAAGTTTTCGACATGGATTTATCGCGTTGCGGTCAACACTTGCCTTGATGAACTGAAAAAGAAGAAAAACAAAAAACATTTGTCGCTGGACGCTGAAATCTCGGGTGATGACGGCGAAAATCAGATTGAGATAAAAGACGATTCGCCGTCACCTGAGAAGCTTGCTGAACAGAATGAGCTTCGGGATATGGTTGCGGCAGCAGTGAAGCTTTTGTCGGACGAGCATAGGGCGGTTATCGTACTAAGGGATATCAGGGGAATGAGCTATAGCGAGATTGCCGGAATTTTGGGCTGCAGCGACGGTACTGTTAAGTCGCGGATAAGCCGGGCTCGGGCACAGCTTAAAATGATTCTTGAAAAAGAATATAATTTTAACGGAACATATTTTGAGAAATAACTGTCAAATAAAGTGTAGATAATTAATATCGGAAAGAGGTGATTTATATGCAGAACAATGACTGTGAAAAATTTAAAGCAAGGCTCTTTGACTATGCCTCGGATATGCTGAGCGAGACAGAGAGCAGGGAACTGATTGAGCATATAAATTCCTGCCCTGAATGCAGAGCAGAGCTGGCCGGAATTAAAGCTATTCTCTCTGCGGCGGCCGAGATAGAGAATGTCAAGCCGAGCGATGAACTGAAAAAACGGATTTCATTAGGCCTTGCTGAAGAAGCACAGAAGATTAGACGAAGCCGCAGGGTCAGAATCGGAAGAACCGCCGCGGCGGCCGTGTCTCTTGCCGCTTGCGCAGCGTTAGCGATTGGCATATATTCGGGTGGAATATATGATAAATTTATGAAGGCGGACGATACGGTTGTATCAGATTCGGCGGATAATTCTTTTGATAAGGAAAAAGAAATCGCAAGTGTCCCCCAACAAAATGAAAATTCGCCGGAGGGAAATTCCTCGGCGGAAGAAAATAAAGAACAAGGTCAAAATATTACAGGGACGGACGGGAACAGGACGAATAATACGCCACAGGCAGGGAAAACTAAATCATCGGAGAAATCATCTTCGAGCGTTAATTCCGGAAAAGTGGAAAAGTCAGAGAGCACAGCTTCAGAAAAGAGCGAAAACAGCGGCGGCAGAACAGGTGAGGGTAAACAAGCCGAAGTGAACAAATCATCAGACTCGGCCAATGTCGAAAAGGCCGAAAGTGATACCGAAAATAAAGCCGAGGCAAGAAATTTTGCGGCGGTGTCCGAGCCGGCGGAAAACAAGACCGGTGACATCGGGGCATCGGGCGGCGGTTCGTCCGCAAGAATGAAGAATGAAAGCGATACAGACGGCGGGGATGAGGCGGTTATGTACAGTGCGTCGAGCGCCGTAGACAGCGCTGAAAAGGTTTCGGCTGAGACGCTTCCCGTTTCCTGTACGGTTGTATGTGAAAATCCTCAGAGCTTTGCCGGGCATTTCGGCGCGGACGGAAGCGGAAACACGGTTAAATTCAGTTTAAGCACGGATATGTGGGAGGCACTTAAAAGTTATGCCGAAGAGTGCGGGGCACAGCTTGACTCTGAGTTCGGAGAGAACTCAAGAGGAACAATCTCTGTTACGGTAACCAAAAAATAACAGAATATCCTATAGAACGGAGTATAAAACATAAGATGAAAAAACTTCTGATAATTGACGGAAACAGTATATTGAATAGGGCGTATTACGGAATACGCCCTCTTTCTGCGCCTGACGGAACACCGACAAACGCGGTTTACGGCTTTTTAAACATAATGTTTAAGTATTTGGACGAAGAAAAGCCCGACTATCTTTGCGTTGCTTTTGATGTGAAGGAAAAGACATTCAGGCATAAGAGATATGAGCTGTATAAGGCACAGCGTAAGCCTGCACCCGAGGACTTTTTGGTTCAGCTTCCTTTAATGAAGGAAGTTCTTCAAAAGATGAATTGTCTTTGCCTTGAAAAACCGGGGTATGAGGCGGATGACATAATAGGAACAGTCTCGGCTATGTGTGAACGCGGCGGAATAGACTGTAGAATTTTGACCGGTGATAAGGATGACCTTCAGCTTTGTTCCGAAATGACGGTTGTGAAGCTCGTTATTACCCGAATGGGAAAGACGGACACCACCGATTACGGCGAGGCGGAGTTTAAAGAAAAGTATGGAATAGAGCCGAACGCATTTATCGATGTTAAGGCGCTTATGGGCGATGCGTCGGATAATATTCCGGGTGTAAAGGGAATAGGCGAGAAAACGGCGATGTCGCTTATTCAAAATTACGGCAGTATAGAGAAAATTTATGAGAATACCGATGCGCTTGAGGTTACTCAAAGCGTGAGGAATAAGCTGAGCGACGGAAGAGATAATGCGTTTTTGAGTTATGAACTGGCAACGATAGACAGAAGTGTTCCGATTGAATTTGAATTTGACGATGCAAAAAGACAGCCGTATAACGAGATGGAGCTTGCGAAAATTTTCACGCGGCTGAACTTCAGTTCATTTATACGAAAGCTCGGTCTTGAAGGCAAGGCGGCCGGGGGTGATTCGAACAGTGAAGTTACCGAAATCAGCGGTGAGGGTGAGAAAACGGAATTTGACAGCCTTCTTGCCGCCGCCCATAAGGCAGGGAAAGTATCATATTTAAGAGATGACCAAAGGTTGTTTATAAAACCTGTAAATTCGGATAAGGCAATGTATTCTGACGCAGGTTTGGATGAACAAAAATTGTTTTTTGCTGATTCAGCGATTGAAAAGGTCGGATTTAACATAAAAGAGGATATGGTTGCGCTTTCGGATTTCGGACTTGATGCAAAAGAGAATAATTATGAAAAAATGGCGTTTGATGTGATGCTTGGCGCATATATTTTAGACCCTAATCAGTCAGAATATCGCATAGACGAGCTTTGTGTAAAATATCTCGGGGCAGTTCTTAAAAAGAGCGGCAGCGGTGACCAGATTTCAATGGCAGAGGTGGTTGGAGGCGGTGACACACAAGAGAAGATATGCGAGGTTTTCGCAATCGAACGTCTTGCCGAAAAAATGGCTGAAAAGCTTAAAGAAAACGGACAGGAGAAGCTGTATTACGGCACAGAGCTTCCTCTGACCGAGGTTTTGGCTCAGCTCCAGACAAGAGGAATGTATATTGACAGAGCGGCGCTTTCCGACTTCGGGAAGATGCTTGAGAGCCGTATTGAAAAGCTCTGTTGTGAGATTTATGATATGGCGGGCGAAAAATTCAATATCAATTCACCCAAACAGCTGGGCGTGATTTTGTTTGAAAAGCTTGAACTTCCGTACGGGAAGAAGAACAAAAGCGGAGGTTATTCAACAAATGTGGATATACTTGAAAAGCTCAGAAGTAAGCATCCGATTGCGGAAGCGGTGCTTGACTATCGACAGCTTGCAAAGCTTCAGGCAACGTATGTGACGGGACTTGACAATGTGGTGAATCCAAATACGGGGAGAATTCATTCACACTTTAATCAAACGGTTACCAATACCGGAAGGCTCAGCAGTACAGAGCCTAATCTTCAGAATATTCCTGTCAGAACCGAGCTTGGAAGAGAAATAAGACGGATGTTTGCGGCGGAATATGACGGCTGGTGCCTGATTGACGCTGACTATTCTCAGATTGAACTTCGGGTTCTCGCACATATCGCGGATGATGAGGCGATGAAGCAGGCATTTAAAAGCGGAGAGGATATTCATGCTCAGACAGCGGCAACAGTATTTGGAGTAGACCCCGACAAGGTTACGCCGCAGATGCGTTCGCGCGCAAAGGCGGTAAACTTCGGAATAGTATACGGAATCGGCGCTTTCTCGCTTGCGCAGGATATAGGAACAACCCGAAAAGAGGCACAGGAGTATATTGACGGTTATCTGGCACACTATCATAAGGTTTCGGAATATATGTCAAGAACTGTGGAGGATGCAAAAAAGAACGGATATATAACAACCATTTTAGGCAGGCGGAGATATATTCCCGAACTTGGTTCAAGCTCGCATAATGTACGCGCCTTCGGTGAGAGGGTCGCCATGAATGCGCCGATTCAGGGGAGTGCGGCCGATATTATAAAGATAGCAATGGTGAATGTGTATAAGAGACTTAAAGATGAGAAGCTTAAAGCAAGGCTTGTTCTTCAGGTACACGACGAATTGATAGTCGAATCGCCCGAAAGCGAGGCGGAAGCGGCGGCTCAAATATTAAAAGAAGAAATGGAAAACGCATATGCCCTGTCGGTTCCGCTTAAAGTGGATATGAATAAGGGAAAGACATGGTACGATACCAAATAATAAAAATCAGGGTTCGCTTCAGCTTGGAAGCGAACCCTGATTTTGCGTCAGCGCGATGACATATAATCGTTTATGCCCTCAGCAACAGCCTTTCCGATTGCGTCAGCACTATTGTTTAGTATAGCTAAATCAGATGCATTGTCAAAAAATCCGATTTCCATATATGCAATGGTTATCGGTGACTTACAGAAGAGAACCAGCGTCGGGTAGCCATCATATCTGCCGTTTGAACCTGCTGCCGAAAGATTGGTTTCCGATACGATACGTTTGTTTATATCTGCCCCGAGAGTGTTTCCGGCGGTGATATAGTCAGTAGGAATCCCGGCTTGGTCATATGTGCCCGAGAGAGCGATATAATAGCTTCCTCTGCCGCCGCCCGCGTTTGAGTGAATACAGATAAATGCGTCGGCGTCGGGAGGTCTTGTTGTGTCGTTATCGGGATAGCAGTATTTAAGCCGTTCTGTCATAGAAGGGTTTGTGTTGTTATCCTCGCGGGTCATCCTTACCTCATAACCCATCTGTTCAAGATAACGCCTTGCGGCAAGGGTGTTATTTAAATTTATCTGTGGCTCCTTGTCACGGTCGCCCGCTCCAATCGGGTACCAGCATCCGCCATTCTGCGGCGCTCTGCCGCTGCAGCCGCTTCCGAGGCAATCCTGCCATGTTGTTCCGCTTTTCCAATGCCGCCACTCTCCCCAACCGCCTTTTTGGGAATTATAAAGCCAGCCGTCGCGGGTCTTTTCGCTTTCTGACATGGCCGAGGAGGATTTTCCGTGACCGGGGTCTAACACAATTATTCCTTTACTTTGTTTATGCTCGGTTGGCGTTGGCGATGAGTTATTAACATCATCAGAATTGTTATCGGATGATGAGAATTTTTCATCATCGCCATTATATGTATCTGATTTTTCAGGGGTTTGCGGAGGCAGCTCTTCAGAGGTTGTCGATGAGATTGTGTTTGGCGGCTTACTTTTTCCGCCTATCGAAATGGCACCCATCGAATAAAGAATAAGTATATAAACCAGCGCAATTACCAGACCGATTGCCAAAATAATTCCGGCAATGGTTAAATTCCGTTTGTATTTGTTCCTCATAGATATTACCTCTTTTGATGTTAGCGCAAATATTCGGCCTTTGCATAGCCTGTATAACCGTTCCAACTAATCTGATAGAATGTGTCATTATACATCTCGATAAATTCAACTGTCGAATTCACCGGAATTTCACAGATGATATTATCTGAAGTCTCTTGGGGTGTACTTCTGAGATAAATTGATGTTTTAACATTGCAGACCGTCATATAGTGCGTAGGAGATAAATCACATGAGGTGGAGAGATATTCGCTTTTTACATATCCGTAGTTCCCATTATAATATATTTTAGAAAAGACGTTATTAGCTTTTTCTATAAATCCGACGCACGCGCCGAGAGGAATCTCGCATATTATGTTTGTACTGTCCTCAGCGGGGGAAGTTCTGAAGTAAATCGAGTTCTTTACGTTTGAGACATACATATCATACTTAACTTTAGTATCGCCGCTTGAAGCCGCGGGTGCGGAATTCTTAGACGGAACAGATGATGAGAGATATTCGCGCTTTACATAACCTTCGCTTCCGTTATATGAAATCTTGGCGAAAACAGCGTTGGTATTCTCAATAAACGATACCGCTGTTCCGAGCGGAATCTCACATATTATATTTGAACTTTCCTCGACAGGGGCGCTTCTAAAGTAAATTGAATTCTTTACATTTGCAACATACATTGTTACAGGCTGTTGCGTGCCGGTATCAGCAGGGGCTTCAACCGGCGCAGACTGTTCGGCCGCTGTTGAGTTTGTATTTGGGTGGCCTATTATACCGGTAAACCAAAGAATGGCGAAAGCGGCTACCGCAACAAGCAGAACGCCCAAAATCGACACAGCGACAACAAGCCCGGTATTACCGGATTTCTTTTTGTAATAATAGCCGCTTGGAGTATAATTGTTTGGAGCATAATTGTTTGGATTATAAGTATTTCTGCCATGACTTTGGTTAAAAGAATATGATTGCTCCTCATCATTGTCTATCGGCGGAACTTTAATACTTTGTGTGTCCTGATTTTCATAGTTGGAATCATCGTTAAAATCAACTTTCATTTCATAAACCCCTCGTTTTATATTTAAATTTCATTTTCTATTATATAACATAATAAAAGTAAAATCAAGGGAAAAATGAATTAATATAGAAAATATGCGCAAATTCTAAGGAACTTGCGCATATTCAAAGCCCGGCCGATTGGTCGTTAAACCGAAGATATTAAGAGCGAGCCTCTTTTATTTTTGCAATAAATTTCTTTGCGGTTTCAGTAATCGCACCAAAATCGCCCGTTTTGGCACCCTTTGTTAGCGAAGAACCTGCGCCTACCGCTACTGCGCCGGCTTTAATCCATTGATCTACATTATCAACATCGACTCCGCCGGTAGGCATCATCTTAGCCTGAGGAAGCGGACCTTTAATGTCCTTTATAATCTTAGGGCCGAAAAGGTCAGCGGGGAATATTTTGATTATATCGGCACCTGCCTCCATAGCGGTGATGGCCTCGGTAATCGTCATACAACCGGGAATATAGGGCACGCGATAGCGGTTACAGAGTTTTGCGGTATCAAGGTTGAAAGCGGGACTCACTATGTAATTCGCGCCGGAGAGGATAGCCATACGGGCTGTTTCGCTATCGAGTACGGTTCCCGCACCGAGGAGCATCTCGCCGTTTGAATACTTAGCGGCAAGCGCCTCGATTACATTAAGCGCACCGGGTACAGTGAATGTAAGCTCAATAGAAGGACAGCCTCCTTCTAAGCAGGCATCACTTATTCTGATTGCTTCTTCGGCATTTTCGGCTCTTACAACGGCAACAAGGCCGGCGGCGGTCATTTTGGATATAACCATCTCTTTTTCCATAATAGATTGAACTTCCTTTCGTGTCAGCTTTATATTGAATTCGGATAAAAAGCTAAAATATTTCCTAATAAATTATACCTTAATTTTTGTGATAAATCAAGTAATTTGCAGAAAAAGGGGCAATAATATTAATAATTGGCAGCTTAATGTTAGGAAATGACACCTTTTTAAGACTTTTGGGTAACAGTTCCGTTAATTCGTAAATGTAAATATATTTGCATAACTTGAAAATAATGTATAAAAATTAATGTTGGTGTGGCATAATTTAATCTAAATTTTTGTCATCCTTTTTATGCAGAATAGCTGAAAATAATAAAATCGACACAAAATAAGTTTTTTTTGAAAAAAAATCTTGCAAAATTTATCTCAATGTGCTAAAATTAATGAGTTAGGTCGGACGGTTTTTGAGTTGGTTTTATCAAAAGACCTTATTTCGGCTTTGATTTTAATTAAAGGTAATTCTTAAAACGGCTTTCATTTATAAGAGGGCTGTATTATTATAGGAGGGTTAATATAATGAGTGAAATTAAGAGAATTGGTGTAATGACCGGCGGCGGCGATTGCCCCGGATTGAACGCGGTAATCCGCGCGGTTACGAAGACCGCTATTATGAAATACGGTCTTGAGGTTGTTGGTATTAAGCACGGCTATCGCGGTCTGTATCTCGGCGGAGACGAGTTTGTTAAGCTTACTCTTAACGATGTTTCCGGCGTAATCACAAAGGGCGGTACAATGCTCTACAGTTCAAACAAGGATAACCTGTTTGATTACACCTATACCGATGAAAACGGTAACGAACAGCATGGCGATGTTTCTGACGTCGGCGTTAAGAACCTTAAAGACGCAGGTATCGACGCTCTTATAGTTATAGGCGGCGATGGTACACTTACCAGCGGCAGAGATTTTTCAAGAAAGGGCGTTAAGGTTATCGGCGTTCCTAAGACTATCGATAACGATTTGGCCGCTACCGATACAACATTCGGTTTTGATACCGCTGTTTCGGTTGCTACCGAGTCTATTGACAGACTCAGAACTACGGCGGAATCTCACAGCAGAATTATGGTTGTTGAGGCAATGGGCCGTTATGCCGGATTTATAGGAATCGCTTCTGCTATCGCGGGCGGATGTGACGCTGCTCTTATTCCTGAGATTCCCTATGACATCAATAAGGTTGCGGATGCAATTAAGGCAAACATGAAGAGGGGCAAGAACTTTGCGCTTGTTGTTGTATCTGAGGGCGCTAAACCTCTCGGCGGCGACGTTGTTGTATCAAAGGTTGTTGAGAACAGCCCCGACCCGATTCGTCTCGGAGGTATCGGTAACGTTGTTGCGGGTCAGCTCGAGGAGCTGGTCGGCCTTGAAGCGAGAGCCACTATTCTCGGTCATGTTCAGAGAGGCGGTACGCCGACGGCTAACGACAGAATCTTGTCAACACGTTATGGTTCATATGCGGTTGAGCTTCTTATGCAGGGTAAGTTCGGTAATATGGTTACACTCAGCGGAGCAGAACTCAGCTATGAATCATTAGAGAATGTTATCGGTGCAAATAAGGCTGTTGAAGAGGATAGCTATTGGATTAAAACCGCACGTTCTATCGGTATGTGCCTCGGTGACTAAAATAAATTTTAAAAATATATTAAAAAATGCTTGCATTTTTTGCCGAGATATGATATACTGATAAACGCTTGTTAAAACAAGCCTGACTTTAGTTAAAGATTACTATCATATATTAAAGAGGTGAAAGAATTGAAACAGGGTATTCATCCGGATTACAAGCAGACAACAATTAAATGTGCCTGCGGTAATGTAATTGAAACAGGTTCTACAAAAGAAGATATCCGTATCGAAATTTGCTCAGCTTGTCATCCTTTCTATACAGGCAAGCAGAAGCTGGTAGATACCGGCGGTAGAGTTGATAAGTTCAGAAAGCGTTATGGTATTTCTGAGAAATAATCAGCATATATCGAATAATTTAAGGCAGAAGTTGAATTATACCCATACGGGCGGAGTATGCCCCTGCGTAAAGCGCAGGGAGATTTCCGCTTATGGGGTATTGATTCAGCTTCTCTTTTTTTGTATCGACATAGAAATAAAAAGAAGAAACGGAGAAAGCGTATGATTAAAGGCATAATTTTTGATTTTAACGGAACATTGTTTTTTGATACCGAGAAACACGAAAAAGCATGGGGAAAGTATGCCGAACAAATCCTCGGTAGGAAGCTTACAAAAGAAGAGAATAACTCAATTATGGGCAGAAACAATAAGTTGATTTTAAAGTTTTTGCTCGGCAGAATGCCGAGCGAGGAAGAGGAACGCAGAATGGGCGGCGACAAAGAAGAAATGTACAGAAAAATGTGCGGGGAAGAAGAAAACGGCTGTCACCTTGCCCCCGGTGCGGAAGAATTTTTGGATAAGCTAAAGGAGGAAGGCGTGCCGATGGCGATTGCGACCTCCTCTGACTTAGGAAATGTAGATTTCTATTTTGAGATGTTTCACATAGAAAGATGGTTCAGCCGTGACAGAGTGGTGTATGATGACGGAACGATGAACGGAAAGCCTGCACCGGACATATATTTGAGGGCGGCGGACAGATTAAAGTTAAAGCCTGAGGAATGTGCGGTGTATGAGGACGCCGTTTCCGGAATCAAGGCCGCAAGAAATGCGGGAATTGGTGAAATTGTGGCTGTTGCTTCGGCGAATACTCCGGAAATACTGGGAGCGCAGGAGGGTGTAACAAGGGTTATAACCGATTACAAAAATGAATTGACAGTAAAAGTATCAAAATAAATTACCCGATAAAAATGTCAAACGGTTTTGCCGTAAGAAATAAGGCTTAACATACGGTTCAGGGGTTTAAAAAATTGTGTGGACTTTTTCTAAGTTCTGTGATAAAATTATAGCATATGAATTAATTTGAGGTGAGGGTATGTCGGTTAATTGGACTCAGCAACAGCTTGACGCGATTGAGTCGCGCGGCGGAAATATTTTGGTTGCGGCGGCGGCGGGAAGCGGAAAAACGGCGGTCTTGGTAGAGCGTATCATAAGAATGATAACTGATACTAAAAACCCGATTTCAATCGACCGACTTCTTGTGCTTACCTTTACCGATGCGGCGGCGGCAGAAATGAAACGCAAGATTTCGGCCGCAATTGACAAGAAGCTGGAGGAATTTCCCGATAATGAATGGCTGAGACAGCAGAGTATAAGAGTCGGCTCAGCCTGTATATCAACCATACATTCGTTTTGCAGAAGAATCATCACGAACAACGCACATCTGACTGACCTACCGTCTGATTTCGGCATGATAGACGAAAACGAAAATAAGGTGCTGAAGGCACAGGCAGTAGACGAGGTGTTAGAGCTTTTTTATTCAAAAATCGATGAACAGCCGGGTTTTAGTAACCTTGTTATGGGATATGGCGGAATAAAAAATGACGACACACTTCGTGAGGTCGTTCTTAAAATGTATGATTTTATCCAAAGTCTGGCATATCCGGGCAGATGGTTTAAATATGTGCGTGAGAGCTATCGCGAGGTGTGCCGCGGCAGAGAACTTGACGATACTGTGTGGGTTAAGCCGCTTATCGAACTTATATATAGCTATGTTCTGAATATTTCGGATATAATCGACGCTTTATATGATATTGCCGATAAAGAATTTATGCCGGATAATTATCACGCGGTTTATTACCGCGAATTAAAGACGGGTTTTATAAATGAGGTTAATCAAATCGGTGACATCTTCAGTCAAAGCGGAAAAACGGCACTTTTCAGCTTTATAAAGGGTTTAAAGCTTCCGACAGAAAGAAATCAAAATGATTATGACCCTGAACTCAAAAAGAGAATAGGAGATTTAAAAAAGATTATAAAGGATAGCCGAAAAGCGGCAGAGACGCTTATCGGTGCGTTTGATACAGAGAATACCGAACGTTTAAAACAATGCCTGCCGACGGTCAGAACACTCTGTAATATAGTGAGACTGACAGAGCGGACGCATAAAAAACTAAAACGCGAGCGCGGTCTTATAGATTTCAGCGATTTAGAGCATGGCCTGCTTAAGCTTGTGTGTAATTCAAGAGGTGTTGAGACGCCGCTTTGCGGAAAACTCAGAGATTATTATGAAGAAATATTGCTTGACGAGTTTCAGGACACCAACAGCCTTCAGTTTGAGATTTTCAGCCGAATTTCAAAGAAAGACGGAAGCCTGTTTATGGTCGGAGATGTTAAACAGAGCATTTATAAGTTCAGAAACGCCGACCCGTCAATATTCCTGCGTCTTTATAAGGAATACGGAAACGGAAACGGAGGCAAGCTGATTAGGTTATTTAAAAATTTCAGAAGCCGTGATGAGGTTGTTGACAGCGTAAACTATGTGTTTTCGAAAATAATGAGTGAAAAGGCGGGAGGTATCGACTATACCCCCGAGGAATATCTTATCCGAGGTGCGGAATACGCTTCGGGCGGAAATTATACGACCGAGCTTATGATTCCCGATGCTGTTGAAAATGATGACGAAGAGATTCCGCCCGAGAAACAGGCGGCTGAGCGTATTCGCAGATTGGTCTGCGATGAAAGACTTCCCGTTACCGATAAGGAGAGCGGAAAATTAAGGCCGGTCAGATATGGGGATGTTGCCGTTCTTGCTCCCGGATGGGCTGATTGCAGCAAGTTAGAAAGGGCGCTTAATTCGATTGGGATTCCGGCAATGTGTGAAAAGAGTTGTCACTATCTTGATTCTATAGAGGTTTCCACGATTATGGCGTTCCTTCAGATAATTGACAATCCCATTCAGGATATTCCGCTGATAGCGGTTATGCGTTCGCCGATTTTTGCTTTCAGCGGTGATGAGCTGGCAGAAATCAGAGCGTGCTGCCCTGAGGGCAGATTTTATGACGCGGTTTGTGCCGCGGCGGAATCAAATGAAAAAACAGCGGAATTTTTGAATACGCTGAACAGGCTCAGAAAGTGTTCGGGATATATGGGCGTGGACGAGATTGTGCGGAAAATCTGTAATGACCTCCATTATATTTCGATTGTCGGAGCGATGGACGGGGGCGAGCTTCGCAAGGCAAATATCAAGCTTCTTTTGGCTCGATGTGCCGACTTTGAAATGGGCGCAATGACAGGACTTTTTAACTTTGTTAAGTACATCGAAATGATGAGGGACAACGGGAATGATTTAAAGTCGGCATCGAGTGACGCTGATTTGGGTGATGTTGTTCAGGTTATGACGATTCATAAGTCTAAGGGACTTGAATTTCCTGTTGTGCTTATGTACGGTATGGAAAAGAACTTTAACTATACCGATATAAACAAAGGAATCATATGGGATTCCAGCCTGGGCATAGGCATAAGCTATGTGGACACGAACCGCCGCATCAGATATAACATTCCGGAGAGAACAGTGGTTAGGGAAAAGATGCTCCTTGACATCAGAGCCGAACAAATGAGGCTTTTGTATGTGGCAATGACCCGCGCGAAGGAAAAGCTTATCATATCAGCAAGGCTTCACGCGAAGGGAACCATGTACAAAAAGGTGAGCTTTGATTCAGACGGCAGAATATATCCTGTGTTTGCCGAAAGGGCGGATTCGATGCGTGAATGGGTATGGTCAAGCATATTGCTGCATCCCGACGGAGGACGGCTCAGAGAGCTGACGGGAAGGAAGGATATAGTTCCACCGGCCGAAGACATTGCGAAATTTGAGATATATTGCGGCGGTGAAATACCCGAGGAAACGGGTTTGCTTGAGCCGAAGGCTGAGGAAACCGAGACTGAAATTGATAGTTCGGAAATAAAGAAAAGGCTTAACTATGTATACCCGTATTCAGGTGCGGCGAGACTTCCGATTAAGATGTCGGTCAGCGAGATGAAACGAAGAAGAATGCCCGAGGAGGATTATAGCGTCGGACTTTTAAAGGCACCAAAGACGCTTGTGACCGGGACGGATGAGATTAATGCCGCCGAGCGCGGAACGGTTACACATTTTGTCTTACAGCACATTGACATATCAAAGACCGAGACAGAGGCACAGATAAAAGAACAAACCGATGATATGGTAAGAAACGGAATTCTGACGCTCAGACAGAGCAAGGCGGTGAATACCGCCGCTGTTTTCGGATTTTTTGAAAGCGAAGTCGGGCGTCGGCTTAAAGCCTCGAAGAGGTTTGAAAGAGAATATGATTTTTATATGCTGATTCCGCCGAATGAGGCCGAACCGGGTCTTAATACCGAAGGAGCAGAGGATATAATTCTTCAGGGTATCGCCGACTGTTTCTTCTATACGGAGGGCGGAATAGTTTTGCTTGACTATAAGACTGACCGGGTGAGCCGCGATGGGGCTTACAAGCGTGCTGAGACTTATAGGATTCAGATGGAATACTATGCGCGGGGACTTGAATCGATTCTTCAGGTTCCGGTTGAGGAAAAATATTTATATTTTTTAAGCTGCGGTGAGACGGTGCGTATGTAAGGTTTTCTGTGGACGTATATACTGATTTGGAGGGATTATTGTGAAAGGTTTAATTTTATCTATTACCGCCGGGCAGGGGCATAACCAGACGGCAAAGGTTTTAAGTGACTGCTTTAATGCAGAGGGTATTGAATGTTCGTATATGGATTCGCTAAAATATATAAATCCGCTTTTGTCGGAGTCGGTGTCTAAGATATATCTGATGTCTACTAAGAATATTCCTAAGATATACGGAAAGATTTACAGAAGGTTTGAAAATAGGCCGGTTGATGATATGCACGGACTGCCGAAACTGACTAATAATATATTGGCGAGGGCCTTGCTTAAAAAGCTTCACAGCGAGAACCCTGACTTTATAATATGTACACACGTGTTTGCCGCCTTGCTTGTGACCGCTCTTAAGGGATATATCAGCGATGATATTATGACGGTCGGAATTGTGACGGATTTTACTATTCATCCCTACTGGGAGGATACTCATCTTGACTATTATGTAACACCGAGCGAGGGCCTTAATATTCAAGCGCTTAAAAAAGGTATTCCCGAGAATAAAATTCTGTCGTTCGGCATACCGATTGACCCTAAGTTTTCAAAAAGACTGCCGCGTGAGGAAGCGTGTGAAATTTTGGGCATAGATGATAAAAGAACGGTTCTTGTAATGAGCGGAAGTATGGGATTCGGTAATGTTATTGATGAAATTAAGGCGCTTGACAGGGTTGACGGAGATTTTCAGATTGTGACAATCTGCGGCAATAACAAAAAGCTTAAAAAACATATTGATAATACCGAGTTTTCCAAAAAAGTATATAATTATGGCTTCGTGAATAACGTAGACGTTTTTATGGATGCGGTCGATTGTATTATTACCAAACCGGGCGGCCTCACCACGAGTGAGGCTTTGGCTAAGGGCGTTCCGATGATAATGAGTAACCCAATTCCCGGTCAGGAGGACAGAAACGTTGAATTCCTGCTTAACGCGGGTGCGGCGATAAAGGTAAGTCCGACATATCCGATTGACGATGCGATATATCAGCTGTTTAGCGGAAAGCGCCTTAAACTGATAGAAGAAGCCATCAGAAGTCTCGGCAAGCCGAATGCAACAAAATATCTTGTTGAATTCATAGCTGATAAAGCATAACATAATAAATTTGCACATAGATATTAAATAAGAATTTTTATTAATACAATTACGCAGTAATTGACAAAATAAAAATGAGATTTATAATATCGGAGGTGCAAAAATGATAATTCATATAGTGACCGCAGGCGAAAGTCTTTCTCAGCTTGCGGCTGAATATGGTGTAGATATTCGTAATTTAGCGGCAGATAACGGAATTTTAACAAATGATTCGCTTGTTGTCGGACAGGCGTTGGTTGTTCAAATTCCGGAGGTTGTGCATACGGTTCAGAGGGGCGAGACGCTGACATCGATTGCGGCGGCGTACGGAATTACCGCTGTCGCCCTGCTTAGAAACAATTTTTGGCTTAAGGGTTCATCGCGGCTTGTCACCGGCGACAGAATTGTTATTTCGTATAGTGACCAACAGAAGAAGGGTTCGTTTTCAACAAACAGCTATGCGTATCCGTATGTTAACAGCGGACTGTTAAGAAGCCAAATGCCGTATCTCACATATTTTACTCCGTTTACCTATGGTATAGCGGCGGACGGAGGTTTGGTTGATTTAAACGATGAAGAAATGAGAAGAATAGCCGAGGAGTACGGAACGGACACCCTTCTTCATTTGTCTACGCTGACGGAAGGCGGAGGCTTCAGCAGCGAGCGGGCAAGTATGATTTTTCAAAACGATGCTATGCGCGAAAGACTGACAGATGATATAATGCAAACGGTCGATGAGAAGAATTTCACCGGCGTAGATGTGGATTTTGAGTTTATATCGCCGTCTGAGAAGTATGATTATATACAGTTCCTTCAGGAGCTTCGCCTAAGGCTGAATCCACAGGGAAAGCTCCTGTTTTCCGCGGTTGCGCCTAAGACATATGATGACCAGCCGGGAGTGCTCTATGAAGGGCACGATTATGCCGGAATAGGAGCGGCGGTGAATTTTGTGCTTTTAATGACATATGAGTGGGGATATACCTACAGCGAGCCGATGGCGGTTGCGCCGCTTCCGAGTGTCCGGCGCGTTGTCGAGTATGCGACAACAAGAATTTCGGCAAACAAGCTGTTTATGGGTATCCCGACATACGGATATGACTGGACTCTTCCATACGTGAAGGGCGGTGCGGGAGCGCCTTCAATTTCGCCGGTCGAGGCGGTGAATCTTGCACGGCGGTACGGAGCGAATATACTCTATGACGAAACGGCACAGTCGCCGTGGTTTAGGTATACCGATGATGACGGACGGCTTCACGAGGTTTGGTTCGAGGACGCGCGAAGTATATCGGCAAAGCTTGCGCTTGCAAACCAATTCGGACTTTACGGCATAGGCTATTGGAACTCTATGCGCGACTTTCCGCAGAATTGGGTCATCCTGAATGCGGAATATGATATTTTAAATCTTTCGCTTTTGTAAACAAATTCTGTAAAATAAAATTCCTCAAAAGTGATTGACAAACAAATGACGGGTTGCTATAATAAATAACAGGTATGCCGGCACGCGAATTTTATATGAAAAGAGAGGCTTAGATGTGCTGACAGGCCTCTTGCCTCCTCTTTTATAAGAGGAGGCTTTTATATTTACGCTCTGCGGCTCACACGAGGTGAAAATAATGTATAACCCAAAATCAAAGTATAACCCAAAATCAATGAAGGCGGAGGAGTTTATCTCGGACGAGGAAATTAAATCAACCCTTGAATACGCTGAAAGGAATAAGGCCAACGTCGAGCTGATTGACGACATAATTGAAAAGGCAAAAAGGCGTAAGGGTCTCACTCACCGTGAGGCTTCCGTCTTGCTTGCTTGCGAGATTCCCGACAAAATAAGCGAGATTTTTGACCTTGCCGAACAGATAAAGAAAGACTTTTACGGTAACAGAATTGTCATATTCGCGCCGTTGTATCTCTCAAATTACTGTGTGAACGGCTGTGTCTATTGCCCTTATCATATGAAGAACAAGCATATACCGCGGAAGAAGCTGACGCAAGACGAGATAAGAGAAGAGGTGACCGCCCTTCAGGATATGGGACATAAGCGGCTTGCCATAGAGGCCGGTGAGGACCCTAAAAATAATCCGATTGAGTATATTTTAGAGTGTATAAAGACCATATATTCAATCAAGCATAAAAACGGCGCTATCCGCCGCG
>CADBUP010000092.1 GCA_902797885.1 uncultured Ruminococcus sp. | reverse complement strand
TAAGCTTCTTTGCGCTGAAAATACTTGGAGGGCGACCTCCCGGAAACATAAGTCGCCGCCGGTACATTAAGAACCCTTGACGAGTTTGCTCGTTGGGGGTTTTTATTTTAGATTAATACAAGGGAATGAAAAAAAAGCTTTGGAATCAACAAACTGAGCCAAAGCTTTAGTTTTAGGATACCCGAAGGCGTACATAAGGTATGCCGAGAGGCGAAATTTGCTGATGGCAAGAATTAGTTAGAATTTTACTATTTTTGATACTGCTCGTGCAAGCTTATAGGGTAATCGTTCCATTTCATTTGTTACATTATCAAGTTCTTCTCGTATTTTAATTCCTTGGGGGCAATGCTTTTCACATTTGCCGCATTTTTTACATAGAGAAGCGTTAGTTTTGTTCTTTCTGAACGTAGTACACATAAGATACTCCCTTATACCGTTAAACCAGCCATCTGACGCCTTTACATTATAACATCTAAAACATGTGGGAATATCAACTCCGTGCGGACATGGCATACAGTACGCACAGCCGGTACATGGAACCTTGATGTTTTTGTTAATTATTTTTTTAACTTCCTGATATACTGAAAGTTCGTCACTTGAAAGTGAGTTCGGAATAGCATCGGAGGCAACTCTCATATTTTCTTCAACCTGTTCAATAGAATTCATACCGGAAAGTATTACAGTGACTTCAGGATGATTCCATATCCATCGAAGTCCCCATTCCGCCGGACTCATTTTCTTTTTTTGTGAAGCAAATATTTTTTTTGCATCAGCCGGAAGCCCGTTTGTAAGTCTTCCACCCCGCAGAGGCTCCATAATTATAACCGGAATCCCTTTTTCGGCCGCCGCTTTGAGCCCTGACAATCCTGCTTGACTGTTTTCATCCATATAATTAAATTGAATCTGACAAAAATCCCAATCATATGCGTTTAATATGTCAATAAACCCTTTTCCGCCGCCATGGTACGAAAACCCGATTCTTTTTATTCGACCGTCTTGTTTTCTCTTTGAAATCCAATCTTTTATTCCCATCTTAACAATACGGTTCCAGCTTTCTATATCTGTTAACATATGAATCAAATAATAATCTATCCTGTCTGTCTGTAATCGTTTTAACTCTTCGTCAAATATTTTATCTGCATCTGAGAGATTTTTGATTATATAATGAGGCAGCTTGGTTGCTATATTGACCTTGTCGCGATAGCCTTTTGCTAAAAACTTTCCGAGACAGACCTCGCTTCCCGGATATACATACGCGGTATCGAAATAGTTTACTCCGCCTTTAAGGGCAAGTAACATTTCCGTCTCGGCCTTCTCCTGGTCAATTACCCCAAACTTCTTTGTAAAACGCATACAGCCAAAACCGAGAGCCGATAAATCATTGCCATATTTATTGTCCTTGCGGTATTGCATAACCATTACTCTCCTTCAACATCTTTATGAGGTTTGTTTTTCCTGAGGCCCTCTATGTAAATCACAGGTGTGCAGAATAGGATTCCCGTATTTGGATTTTGGAGGCCGCCTGTTACTTCATTAACGATTTTTGAAATAGTTCGTACTTGATGCTCTTCAGCAATCATAAATATAACCTTACTGCTGTTGGTGTCATCTATGTCAAATATTTCGCGAAACATATCAAACACCAGGTTATCGCTAAAGTCCCTTGCCGTTCTTACCATGCCGTGACTGTCTAGAATTGTTCCTCCGGTTATTCCGTTATTCATAAATTCCGTAATAAGCTTGTCCAAACACTCAATTTTATTAAGTACAAGTATAACTTGAATCATTTTATTATCCTCCTGTATGAGCTGTATGAACTTATTTCAACATTGACATGTCAAATCAGCTCTGTGAAAAGCGCATACAAAAGGCCGCATTTAAGCGGCCGTTTGTATTGCGCGGTTTTATAAAATCCGGACGCCTGCGTTTTTACAGGTTTCTAATGTTTTTTTATCCCAAAGCGAGCATTGAACCTCGCCAATATGCGCTTTTCCGAGAAGAAGCATACATACTCTCGACTGACCGATTCCGCCGCCTATGGTCAAAGGAAGTTCACCGGCAAGAAGTGCCTTATGGAATGGAAGTTCTTTGCGTTCCTCGCATCCGGCTTTTTTAAGCTGTTCTGCAAGTGATTTTTCATCGACTCTGATACCCATTGAAGAAATTTCAAACGCCGAGTTTAAAACATCGTTCCATATTATTATATCACCGTTAAGCGCCCAATCATCATAGTCGGGAGCCCTGCCGTCATGCTTTTCCCCTGATTTAAGTAAGTCGCCTATCTGCATAACGAATACCGTCTTAAACTCTTTTGCGATAATATTCTCTCTCTCCTTCGGAGTTTTGTCGGGATACATATCTTCAAGCTCTTGGGTTGTGACAAACTTAACATTTCGGCTGATATTAATATTCAGAGCGGGATATTCGGCCTTAACCTCTTCAAGAGTATCGCAAAGAGCATTGACAATTTTATTCACCGTTTCTTTAAGATAATCGATGTTTCTGTCATCTCTTGATATAACCTTACACCAATCCCACTGATCAACATAGACCGAATGAATGTTGCTGAGTTCTTCGTCGCGGCGAATTGCATTCATATCGGTATACAGGCCCTTGCCTACTTTAAAGTCGTATTTTTTAAGCGCCATACGTTTCCACTTAGCAAGCGAGTGAACGACCTGTGCCTGTGTGTTATCCGCATCCGGAATATCGAACGCAACCGGGCGTTCAACGCCGTTAAGGTTGTCGTTAAGTCCACTATCCTTGCTGACGAAAAGCGGCGCACTAACTCTGCGAAGATTTAGTGCCTTTGTAAAATGTGATACGAATGTACTTTTTATAAATTCAATTGCCGCTTGTGTATCGTACATTCCAAGCGGCGACTTATACCCATCGGGTATAAAAACCTTACTCATAGTAAACCCTCCTGAAGCACTTTGCCTTTGCCCAAATTTATAGCCAAAAGTTTTGGCATAGCAGGCAGTATAAAATTAATTCTATAAGTGCAAATCTAAATATAATCGTACTTCATAATGAGAGGAATGTCAAGTGTTTTTGCCAAAATTTAAAAAAATCTTAACTTTTTCCTTTATAACTTTTGTATATACGAAATTTTCAAGCCATATGAGGAAAAAACACTATTTTTTATTTTTGGGAATAATAATTGTATACTCTATGCTTGAATCATCCTCCTGCTTTTTCGCCTTTGCCTCTATTCCCGAACGGCGCATCATATCAACCGCCTGTTTTATTGTGTTTGTGAAAATCCTTATATCCTTAAAAACGCGCATATTTCTCGGCTGGCACATTGCAGACTCGGGGCCTTTTAGAAGCTTGTCCACAAGCTCTTCTGTTTTTGAAACGTTAAGACCTCTGTCAACAATAAGCTTTAACACGCGAAGCTGTTGTCTTTCTTCGGAAAGCCGAAGAAGAGCGCGTGCGTGCCTTTCGGTCAGAGAATTCTCGACCAAAATGCGGCGCACCTCGGGTGAGAGCCGAAGAATTCTAATCTTATTCGCTATGGTTGATTGACTCTTTCCGAGCTTGTCCGCAAGCTGTTCCTGAGTTAATCCGTGTTCGGTTATGAGTGTGCAGAACGCCTCTGCTTCTTCAATATAATTAAGGTTCTCGCGCTGAATATTCTCAACCAAAGCAAGAACGGCACTGTCTGTATCATCGGCGCGCATAATGATTGCCGGTATGTAGGTCATTCCTAAACTTTTACACGCGGTGAGACGGCGCTCTCCTGCGATAAGCTCATAATTAAACGGCCCGGTTTGTCTGATTGTGATGGGCTGCATAAGCCCGTATTCCATAATTGAAATTGCAAGGTCCTGAAGCGCCGCCTTGTCAAATTCACGCCGCGGCTGATTGGGATTCGGCGAAATATTTGCGATAGGTACGGTTCGTACCTCGCCACACTTTGTAAAACTTGTGTGCATGGCCGATGACTCAATTTTCGGGTTTCTTCTCTCTATTTCTCTCACGGTTCCTGCATTTTTATAATCTAACAACATTTCCATACCCCTTTCGGTTTAAATCTAAAATATATTGTGTTCTTTTACATATTATACCACACTATATAGATAAAATGCAAAATATTTCCATATACATTTTGCGACACCTTTGCCGAAAATGCGAGTGGATGGTTTATGGTTTATAAGGATAAGACGTTATTCGACCGAGAATGTCGAAAAAATTTTTCTTGTATTTGTGCATAAGTTAGTTTATAATATAGATATGGCAGGTGGGGAATATGGAAAAAAGGTTATTGTGGAAGTTTAATTTAATAGATTTGATACTAATTGCACTGGTTCTATTCAGTCTGGCGGCCTTGGTTTATAAAATTACTATAGGAAATAATGATGGTGACAGAAGTTATGAGTTTCTTTATGTATGTGACGGGGCGCCGGCCGACTTGCTTTATGCAGTGGGCGAGGGAGAGAAATGTGTAGATGCGGATGCCGGTACAGAGCTTGGAACGGTAAGCCGGGTGAATGTTGAAGAGATTCAGGCCACGCCGAGCAAGGCGAAGGCGACCATAGCGACGAGGGTGAAGGGAACAGCGCTTGAACACGGTGTGAATGTAGGCGATTCGCTGTATCTTAAAGGCCAAAAGATTCAGCTTATTGTGGGCGGATCTGTTTTTGAGGTTTATATATCGGATATAAGGTCGGATAATTAAAAAGCCTTGTATGACAAGTCGGTCATACAAAGCTTTTTGTTTAAGTCATTATTTTGTTTTGCCTTCGATATACACATAGCCGACCGGCGGTATGTTAAAGTTGATATAACCACCGTTTGACAAAATAGGACGAGGATTATCAATGCCGCATTTAAGTGAGGATACATGAAATTCAGAAATATCCACGAGAACAGACTGTGGCTCAAAGCTTCTGTTAACGGCACAAATGGCAAAGGTATTGTCGCCGGTATTTCCGAAGGCATCCTTTTTGTTTTTAAAGTATCTGGCAAAGACAAATACCGCGTCTTCGGCTATAAGAGTTTTAAAGAAGCCGGTTTGAAGGACTTTGTGCTCGTTCCGAAGCTTGCTTAACCGAATGATGTTTTCAAGCAGGCCGGGGTCAACCGAGTGCCAGGTAAACGGCGCCCTGTTAAATGGGTCGCGCCCGCCTTGCATTCCTATTTCGTCGCCGTAATATATAGAAGGGACGCCTATCATTGTCATTTGCATAAACGCGGCGCAGAGAACTCTGTATGTTGCGAGTTCTTCCATACCGGATTCAAGCCGAGTATCGCCGCAGTCTGAACTAAGACCGCCAAATAGGGATTTTATACGCATCGTATCATGAGTGCCAAGAAGATTCATTAGTGAATAAAGCACCTGATTCGGATAGTTTTCGATAATGGACATAAGGCGGCGGTTCATATCCTCGGCGCTTATATTACCCATAATATAGGCGGTGACGTCATCTTTAAACGGATAATTCATAACGCTGTCAAGCTCGCTTCCTAAGAGGTATTCGCGCTGCCTGCTATAGGCCACCTTGTTTGACGCATCCTCCCAGACCTCGCCGATGATTACAGCGTCGGGCTTAACCTTCTTGACTTCTTCGCGCAGGATTGCGATAAATTCATCCGGAAGTTCATCGGCGACATCAAGTCTCCAGCCCGATGCGCCGAGACGAAGCCACTTTTTTATGACCGAATCGTCATCGCGTAAAATGTAGTCAAGGTATGACGGTTCCATTTCTTTAACGTTGGGGAGATTACTGCAGCCCCACCAGCTTTCGTATGAGTTTCCCTCACCGAAGCAATACCAGCTTCGATAGGGCGAATTTATATCCTGATAAGCACCGCCTTGTCCGTAATAGCCGTATTTGTTAAAGTAAATACTGTCCGCTCCGGTGTGACTGAATACGCCGTCAAGAATTATGCGAATGTCAAGTTTCTCTGCCTCGCGGCACAATTCAGAAAAATCTTCTTCATTACCGAACATCGGGTCTATATTTTTATAGTTTGCGGTGTCATATTTATGATTTGAATATGCTTCAAAAATCGGGTTTAAATATATTACACCGATGCCTAATGATTTGATATACGGAAGTTTTTTTGTTATTCCTTTTAGATTTCCGCCATAGAAGTCATTACAGGCAGGCCCGGCCTCATGGGGATGTGGGTTAAACGTGATATGCTCATATTTATTATAGTGAATTATATATTCGTCGCGGCTTTTAAAAATCTTGCCGTTTTTGTGTTCTCCGTAAAATCTGTCGGGGAATATCTGATACATAATACGTCCCCTAAACCATTCGGGTGTAGTGAAATCAGCCTTGTAAACGGTAATCTGATAACTCTTGTCGTTTTCCGACGAGAGACAGATGCCTTCGCCTCCGAGACCGGCTTGATTATTTACATACCAAAAACTGCCCTCGGCGGTGTCGACAATAAAATAATACCAGAAAAGGCAAGGAGTATTTGGCATAGTGATTTTTACTGTATACACAAAACCGTCGGATGAGTCGCTTAAAGTCATTGGATATAAAACCTCGGTGTTATCACACCAGGTCCGAAGACGAACCGAAACAGGACGCTCATCCTTTATATCGAGGCGAAGCGTAACGGCGGTTCCGCACGGAACCGCACCGAACGGAAAGCGGTATGCCGAGTCCTGAGAATTATGGTAAATGTGCATATTCATCACCCTCCCGGTCTGCACAAATTAAAACGTTGTGTTATATAATCAGTTATTAAAGTACACACCTTGTCAAAAGTATAGCACTTAAATTATTAAAATTCAATATCTAAAGACTTACATTAGCGTTAAAAAAGCAGGTTTATATATACGTCGGGAACATATTTGAAAATTTCGCTGCAAAGCTCGCCTATGTCAATTTCCGTACCGGTTTCACAGCAGGGATGAACATTAGACGAAGCAAAGCGCAGAGAAATATTGTTTTGCGGAATAAACTCATCTTTAATAGTATAAACACCGTTAAAAGGTATATGCGGGGCGCATATACGCAGGAATTTATGGAGATTTACCACCCTTGCCATAACCGGATATGTAGGTTTGGCATCTAAACAATCGCGGTTGTCTCCAAAAATTTCTTCTATTATATATTTATGCTCGTTTTTCGAATCGGGGTATGCAAGTTTGTATCCGGATTCACTAAAAATAACCTTTCCGTTTGACAGAGAAATTAGGTCGGTCAGAATACGTTCCCAGTCAAAGCGGTTCCTGTCTGTGTAAAATGATTTATCTGACATTTCACGAGTATAAATAATATTAAGCTTTTTGAAAAGCTCTTCCGATATTTCGGTTGTTCCGGAATGAAGCCGAGAGGCGGTATATTCAAATCTTTCACCGATAATTCGATAGCCGAACTTTTCATACATTCCGTTTACGGCGGGAAAAAGCACGCTTATCCCACAGCCAAGCCTGTACATATATGGAAGGGCGAAATCAAAAAGCTGACGCACAAGACCTTTTCCGCGCTGACTTGGCAGAGTGGAAACGCCGGATACATAGCGGCAGGGTATATCGCTGTTAAAAAATTTCATATCATACGGAATGAGCTGGAGTGTGGAAGCCGGAATGCCGCCGAAATCAGCGATTAGCGTATTTCGGGGAGTGTAGTTTTTGCTGAAATTCCAGTCTACGAATTCAGCGGGGTCGTCAAAGCACTCGGACCATAGATGTTTTACGAAATTTAAGTCGGTATCTTCTGCAATCCGAACCATATAAAATCACTCCTTTCCTCGGAATAGGTAAGCCTTTCGGCATATATTGCACCTATAATGATTATAGCAAATTAAGCGTTTTTGTCAAGCGAGATAAGCCGGTTTGGATTTTCTTACTTTGATATGTATTTGATAAAACGGCAGGGCGGTGTAATTTAACGATTGGCCGAATGAGCGGTTTGTTTTCAAAAAATTAATACTATGTTCACATTTAGGCGGCGTAAGTCTTTGACATTTTCTTTAAATAATGTTATTATAATAGCACAGATAAAAACGGTAAGGAGGAAACTTCAATGGCAGAAGGTACGGAAAGACCTGCGATTGAGATTCAGAACCTTGTCAAGAGCTATGGAACGAAAAAGGCTCTTGACAATGTAAGTTTTTCGGTTAAAAAGGGTGAGGTAATGGGATTTCTCGGCCCTAACGGCGCGGGTAAGTCCACAACGATGAACATTATATGCGGCTATCTTGCCGCAGGCTCGGGAAAGGTAATGGTAGAGGGGATAAATGCCGCGGATAACCCCACAGAGGTTAAGCGGATGATTGGCTACCTGCCTGAACAGCCGCCGCTTTATATGGATATGACTGTGCTTGAATATTTGATGTTTGTATTCGACTTAAAGGGCGTAAAGGCAAAGCGAGAAGCGCATCTGCGCAAGATAATGGAAAAGGTTCGTATTTACGATGTTCGGGGAAGGCTTATAAGAAACCTCTCAAAGGGTTATAAACAGAGAGTGGGGCTTGCTCAGGCGCTTATAGGCGACCCGGATGTTTTGATTCTTGATGAACCTACGGTCGGTCTTGACCCGCGTCAGATAATGGAAATCCGCGACGTTATATCCGAACTCGGCCGCGAACGAACCGTTATACTAAGCACGCATATCCTTCAGGAAGTTATGGCTGTTTGCGACAGCTATACAATTATAAATAAGGGGAGGATTGCGGCGTCGGGGACAATGGATGAATTCTCGGGCGTTGCGTCGGATTCATGCCGGCTCAGAATAAAGGCGGATGCCGAGACGGCGGCGGAGATTGCTAAGGGTATAGATAACGTAGAAAAAATCAGTTCGCTCGGCAGTATGGAGCGCGGAACCTGTGATCTGGTTCTGACCGCTGAAAAAGGCTGTGACATACGTGAGGGTATATTTAACGCATATGCCGCGGCAGGGTGCCCGATATACTCTATGTCGGTATACTTCCATACCCTTGAAGAAGTATTTATGCACGCAATCAGCGCTGATGCGGCTGAACTTAATGAAACAGAGAAAAAAGAGGAGGCGGCTGAATAATGAAAGCGATTTTTGACAGAGAACTTAAAGCGTTCTTCGATTCACCGGTAGGGTATATCTTTGCCGGGGTGTTTATTGCGCTTTGCTCATTTTTCTTTGTAAACGGCGCGCTGATGTACCAGACCGCCGACTTGAACGTTGTATTTTCTAACATAAATGTGGTATATCTGTTTTTGATTTCGATGTTGACTATGGGCCTTTTCTCGACTGAGCGAAGCCGAAAGACCGACCAGCTTCTTTTAACGAGCCCGGTCAGCATTTCAAAAATCGTAATGGGTAAGTACCTTGCGGCTCTCGGCGTTTTCGGAACGACGCTTGTTCTGTCGCTTGTTTATCCGATTGTGTTAAATCTTTTCGGTAACCCGAGCGTAAGTGAGATTATCGGAACATATATTGGCTTCATTCTGCTTTGGAGCACGTTTATCGCGATAGGAACATTTATATCCGCACTGACCGAAAGTCAGATAATTGCGGCGGTTATCACATTCGGCGTGCTTCTGATAGTATTCTATATGAAGGCGCTCACCGCCGGAATTTCAAACGAAACAATAAAATCCATAGTTCGATGGTTCTCGCTTATGGATAAGTATTCCGAATTTCAGGCGGGGGTATTGAACTTTGAGAGCGTTGTGTATTATATAAGCTTCATATTCGTTTTCCTTTTCCTGACGGCACAGGTTATAAAGCGCGGAAGGTACAGCGACAAAAAGGTCAGAGTGAACAATCTTATTGTTACTTCGGCAACCGTTGCTGCGGTTGTTTTGGTGAATGCAATCGTTTCGACTGTTGCGGCTAAGCTTCCGCTTAAAATTGACCTTACACACGATAAGGTGTATGAGTATTCGGAACAGACAAAAGAGGTCCTCGGCGGACTTACCGAGGATGTAAATATCTATGCGCTCTATTCCGACACATCAGACGGAACATATGTAAACACCGTGCGCGAATATCTTGACCGCTATAAGCATTTAAGCGACAAGATAAAGGTCTCATACAAAGACCCGTATGAGGACCCGGCATTTGTAAGACAGTTTGGAAGCGACATAACAGCCGGTTCATTGATTGTTCAGCAGGGTGACAGAAGCAGGGTCATACCATATAACAGTATTTACAGCCAGAGCCAATATACAGGCTCGGTCTCAATCGATGCCGAGAGGCTGATAACATCAGCCGTCAGATATGTCAGCGGAACAGGTAGCATTGTTCACGCGTACTTTACAAAAGGACATAATGAGAGCGGAAATTCTTCTTCTCCGATTGCCTCATCTTTGAAAAAGGAAGGATATGAAGTAGGGGAGGTTAACCTTGCGACTGATGGCGTTCCGGAGGATGCATCGCTGATAATATCGCTTGCGCCGTCTAATGACTTCACGGCGGAGGAGTGTGAGGCGCTTGATAAGTTTCTGCAGGGCGGCGGAAAGGCGGCGTTTGCTTTCTCGGCCGGAATGCCAAAGCTCGACAGGCTTTATGCATATCTTAACGATTGGGGGCTCACGGTAAATCGTGATTATGTTATAGAATCAGATTCGTCAAAGGCCATTCAGACCTCAAACGGAACAAAGGTTCCCGCACCCGAACTTCAGGATCATAAGATTAATGAAAAGCTCAAGGAAAGCGACGCGCTTCTTGTAACGCCGTCGGCGTGCAGCATAGGTATAAACAGCACAAATCCACAGTATGCCGAGGTTACGCCGCTTCTTAAAACCTCGTCAAATTCATGGGGTATAACCGACCTGACGGCACAGACAACCGAGAGAAGAAGCGATTATAATATAGGGCCGCTAACTATTGCGGCGGTAGCCGAGAAGCAGAACAGCGGAAAGGTATTTGTAATCGGTTCGGTTCAGGCGGTGGATATGAAAGAGCTGCTTGAGAATTCAAGTTATATAAACGGTGATTTTATGTTAAATACCTTCTCTTATATGACGGGCAAGGACGATGCGCTTAATATCAGAGCAAAGACAGTAAGCGCAGAAAATCTGACAATGACCGAGAAACAGATTAATGTAGTATCGATTCTTGTTCAGGACGTAATGCCGGCGGCGATAATCATTGTCGGCCTTTATATCTGGCTGAAACGGAGGTATCTGTAAAATGACCGCAAAGGGACGATTGATAAGAAATACGGTAATTGCGGTTGCGGCGGTCGCGGTTTTGGGTGGGGGCTATTACTTCGCCCAAAACTGGACGCCGGATTCCGATAAGGAAGGTAAAACCGAAGATACCAAGACCGAAACAAAAGCAGAGCTTGTTTACATATTATCCGAGGATTCAGAGAATGTATCTTCGATTCATATTAAGAACCCGAGTGCGGAATATGATATAATTAAGACCAAAGACGGCGAGAATGATACATATACGATTCCCGGAATACCCGAAACAGAGCTGAATAAGCTGTCGCTTTCGTCAGCGGTGGCGTCGCTTTCAAAACCGGCAGCGTCAAAGACGATAACACATGATATTTCAAAAGCAGCGGAATTCGGAATAGGCGATGATTCAGCACAATATACGCTTAAAAAAAATTCGGGCGATACCGTGACGGTTCTGCTTGGCGATAAGGTTCCTACCGGTGGGAGCTATTACGTAATGGTTCGCGGCGGCGATACTATCTACACATTAGGTGAATCGACCGCCAATATGATTTTAAAAGTACCGAGTGATTATCGAAACACAACGCTTATGTCGCTAAGCGATGCCGGTGATATAAAAGAATTCACACTTTATAAGGATTCCGGGCTTGTTATGAAGGTGAGATCAACCACCGAGGAAGAAAATAAAGCTAAGATGCTCGGAACAAGCTGGACGATGGAATATCCGTGGAGCAATGTTGATGTTTCCGATACGAATTTGCAGGGGGCGTTTGAAAAGCTCCTTAAGATAGAGACGAAGGGCTTCTTTGATGGCGGAGAGAATCCGGGGTTTGACTATAAGTTTGAAATCAGCACAGAAAAAGAAAGCTATAGCTTTAGCGTGGGTAATGAATCATCTGAGGGCTTGGTTTATATCAAGAACAACAAGACATCGCGGGTTTATACCGCTGACCGAAGTATTCGCGATGCCCTTGCCGCGATGAACCCTTCCGAGTATATCAGTAAGCTGATTTATATTAAAAATATTAAGGATGTTGATACGGTTACGGTTAAATACGGTGATAAGTCGTATGAGCTAAAGACCGGCGAAGAGGATAAGGGCGGCTGGCTTATAAACGGAACCGAGACGAATGAAAAAGATTTCAAGAGTAAGTATCAGACGGTT
>CADBUP010000091.1 GCA_902797885.1 uncultured Ruminococcus sp. | reverse complement strand
GCGCGGCGGCGGATTTATGGGCTTAGGGCAGTCAGTTCAAAGCAATATCTTGCTGAAAATAACTTTTTCGACAGTCTGAACCAACCGGAAACGGTTGCCTGAGCGTGTCGAGAAACTCTGATAAACGAAAAATTTCATTTTTAGTAAAACGCCGTCCCCAAATCTCTGCCCTCTTTGGGAAAGGAAATGAATTTTTTCGCGTTTTTAAAATGCTTGATAAAATCAATTATGAAGATTGTTCTGATAAGTGGATGGGGTTACGCCGACAAGCTTTTTAAATACCATACTGAAATGTTGAGGATTCTTATATCCTACGGCGCCGGCGACTTCATATATACTGCTTCCGCTCTCCGACAGAAGCTTTTTTGATATATCGATTCTGACTTGAATAATATAGTTTTTGATTGTGGTGCCCATTTCCTTGCTGAAAATGTTGCTGAGATAGTTAGGCGAGTGATAAAAATGCTCTGCAATTTCACTCAATGATGTTGCTGGATTTTCCTTTATGTACGCTTCGACCTGACGTATTAAATCCTTGTTTTTGGTGTTTCTGGTAAAACTTATATGCGACACGGTAACGTCCACTATATCACAGATACATTTTTCGAGGTCGTCAATTGTGTTGTATTTTTTAATAAGAAGCCATACATTGGTTTTATCAAAAAGATTATCCGGATTTTGACCGCATTGAATAAGGCACATAGACGCACGAACGAAAAGCTCGTTACAGATTCTCTGAACGGTCGAGATAGGTTCTTGGTTGTTCCTGAACGAGTTGAAAAGCTTTTTGACCGAGAGCATAGCCGACGCTCCGTCACCAACCTTAATATGGTTTAAAAAGCCTTCGTCATAGAACTTAAAGTAATCAACGGAGTTTTGTTTGGGTTCAACATCGGATATACAGATGACGGTGTTAAACCCGAGATAAAAGCTATAGTTAAGCGCGTTTACCGCATCGCTGTAAGAATAAGCGGCGTCTTTAAGCGCGCTCATACACTTTCCTACGCCGATTACGTACTTTATTCCTTGATTAAAGTCCAGATATTCGCATACAGCATTTAGAATATTCAGTATTTCGTTATTTATCTCTGAGTCAGCTATATTCTTTTCGTGTATAAACAAAAATGTCATAGTGGATATGTCAAAAAACGGAATATAGTCCTTGTGGAACTTTGAAATAATCTTTATAATGCTTGAAAATATTTTATAGTTGTGCGAAAAGGATTCATCTGTCGACGGCGATTTTACCGAGATAACGGCAGCGGTGTATTTTGAATCGTTATTTAGGCCTCCGAATATTGAGAAGAGCTCGCTGTTTGGGGCGGAATTATTTTCTATCACGCTAAAGAAATAGCTCTTGAGAAAATACTTACAGTTTTCAAGCTGGCGCGAAATATTTTCAAGCTTCAGGTTTTTGCTGCGTTCGGCTATTTGCTCGGAAACGGCGGATTTTACGGTGTTTAAGAGGGTAATATCCTCAAACGGTTTTAAAATATATTCATATACGCCTAAGGAGACGGATTCCTGAACATATTCAAACTTGGTGTATGCGGTGAGAATTATGACCTTTATATCGGGAAGGATATTAGACACCTCGTTCGCAAGCTCAAGCCCTGTTTTCTTAGGCATTTCTATATCAGAAATAATAATATCGGGTTTGAGCTCTTTAGCAAGTTCCATTGCCTCCTGCCCGTTTTCGGCAACGCCGCAGATTGACACTCCAATCGATTCCCAGTCTATGTTTTTTAAATTTTCGCGGCATAAAAATTCATCCTCTGCTATAAGAAGCTTCATTTTAATCTCCATTCCGCCGCCCTGCGCCGGCACAAATTATAATAAAATTTCTCTTATCCGCAGGGCAAGAAATGATAAGAGATTAAAACGCCCATGTGCATTTCTGAGCGTACGCGAAGAAAATTTTGCACGGGCAATTAATTACGCCGGAGGCAATAACGTGAAAGTTTCTTTCACGTTAGAGCGTGTCGATAAACTCCGATAAACGAAAAATTTCATTTTTATTAAAACGCCGTCCCCGGATTCCGCCATGCCTACCGCGGCG
>CADBUP010000090.1 GCA_902797885.1 uncultured Ruminococcus sp. | reverse complement strand
TCCGCCGCACGGGCAATCTCACAAATATCCGTCACATTCGGTGAAAGCTTAACGATAAGCGGACACTTTGAAACCGCCTTAACCCGACGTGTAATCTCTTCGGTCATCTTTGGGTCAGTCCCGAACGCCATTCCGCCTACCCTTACATTAGGACACGAAATATTCAGTTCAAACATATCGACCTTATCGCCGAGTATCTCCGCCACTTCAACGTAATCATCAATCGAACTTCCGCAAAGATTGGCTATCAGCCGTGTGTCATAGGTTTTAAGCCTCGGAAGGTAGTTGTCGATAAAATACTGAGCGCCGGGGTTTTGAAGCCCGACACTATTTAAGATTCCCATTGGGGTCTCAGCTATCCTCGGCGATGGATTTCCTACTCTCGGAACGGCCGACAAAGCTTTAAGACATACCGCGCCGAGCTCTGATAAATCGAAATACTCGGAATATTCCTCGCCGAAGCCGAAGGTTCCCGACCCGGTTGTGACAGGATTCTTCCATTCAACACCGGCTATATCTACCTTTAAATCAGCCATTCCATTCCACCTCCGAAGCATTGAATACAGGGCCGTCCTTACAAACGCGTTTTCTCTTTCCGCCGACTGTGCAGGCACACGTGACGCACGCCCCGATTCCACAGCCCATTCTCTCTTCAAGCGATACCTGTGCCGGAATATCCGCCGCCGCGGCGACAGCCGACACAGCCTTCATCATCGGGGTCGGGCCGCAAGTGTATACCGTATCAATTCTATTTTCCTCCGCTTCTGTTTTAAGCAGGTCGGTCACAAGTCCGCTGTGGCCTAAGCTTCCGTCATCGGTCGCAACGAGAACTCTGTCCGAATATTTTTTAAATTCATCAATAAGCAGAACGTCATCAGCCGACCTGAATCCGAGCATAACAACCGTCCTCTTACCGAGCCGCTTTGCCAGTTCAAGAAGAGGGAAGATTCCTATTCCGCCGCCGACCAGAGCGGTAATACCGTCGAAATTATCAATTTTAAAACCGCTTCCCAACGGCCCGAGGATGTCTAAACTCTCGCCTACCTCGCTCTTTGAAAGCTCCTCCGTTCCCTTCCCCCTAACCTGAAAAATAAACCGTATTTCTTCGCCGTTTTTCACCTCGCATACACTTATAGGCCTGCGCAGATATGCACTGCCGCCGCAAAGAATGTGAAGGAACTGACCGGGTTTGGTTTTTACCGCCATCTCCGGACACTTAACGGTAAAATCAAATATATTTTCTTTTAACCTGTTCTTCTCTGTTATAACACAGTTCAAGGTAATCTCTCCTATTCCAAAACGCTGAGTATATCGTCTCTCATTCTTATGGCTTCCGCTCTTGCGGCCTCGCCGACCGTTCCGCCGTTCTTTTTATATGCACACATAATCGAACGTGAGGCGTTCACTATCGCACCGAGTCCGTCCTCGTTAAAACACGGCTTAACATTCTCTGCGCCACCGCCCTGCGCCCCGTAACCGGGAACAAGAAAGTAGGTTCGCGGCATAAGTCTTCTGAGCTGTTCCGCCTGTTCGGGATAAGTTGCGCCGACAACCGCGCCCACACAACTGTAGCCGTACGTTCCGACAACATCGCTTCCCCATTTCTTGACAAGCTCCGCAACATGCTCGTATATATATCTGCCGCCCGCTTTTAAATCCTGTAGCTCACCCGATGACTTGTTTGATGTCTTTACAAGAACAAATATTCCTTTTTTGTTTTGCCCGCATTGCTTCACAAACGGCAAAACCCCGTCTGTTCCGAGATATGGGTTAACCGTCATACAATCCGCGCCGAAGGCTTCTGTATCAATTACGCCAAGTTTCGTTTTTCCGAGATATGCTGTCGCATATGCTTCAGAGGTCGCTCCGATGTCGCCTCTTTTCGCGTCAAGAATCACATACATATCTTTTTTTCTTGCATAATCAATCGTCTTTTTAAGGCATTTTATTCCCTCTATGCCATACATCTCATAATACGCCGCCTGCGGTTTAACCGCCGGAACAATATCATAAAGGCTGTCTATAAGTGTCTTGTTAAACTCAAAGATTGCCGCCGCCGCACCCTCAAAGGTCTCGCCGTACTTTTCAAATGCTGAATTTATCATATCCTCCGGCAGATAGTCAAGCTTCGGGTCAAGTCCCGCCACCGTCGGATTGTTTTTCTGTTTTATTTTTTCGATTAATGTATCAATCATAAAAGTGTCTCCTTCCGATTGTCAGTTATCCTGCTGATTGTCAATTATCCCTTGTATACAGTCCTTCCGCCGTTTATCGTACGGCGAACCTTTCCGAAAAGCTTCCATCCGTCATAAGGCGAATTTTTTCCCTTTGTTTCAAACTCGCTTACTCTGACGGTAAATTCTTCGTCAGTATCAAAAATCACAATATCAGCAGGCGCACCGACATTTAATGTTCCGCGGTCAGAGCCGATTATCGCCGCCGGCTTTGTGCTCATACAATCAATAAGCTGCAGGAGCGACATTCTTCCCGTCTTGACAAGATACGTGTATCCGAGAGCAAGCGAGGTTTCAAGGCCGACAATACCGTTTGCCGCCTTTTCAAATTCCACACGCTTATCGTCCACGTGATGCGGCGCATGATCGGTCGCTATCGAATCGATTGTGCCGTCGCAAAGTCCCCGGATAACTGCCTCAACATCCTCATCGTCACGAAGCGGAGGATTCATCTTTGCGTTTGTGTTAAACCCATCGCACGCCTTATCCGTAAGGGTAAAGTAATGCGGTGCGGTCTCAGCAGTAATCCGCGCCCCGCGAGCCTTAGCCGCACGAACCGCCTCAATAGAATTCTTTGTACTGACATGACAGACGTGAAGCCTTGCATTAAGCTCCTCAGCGAGAAGAATATCACGGCTCACCGCCGCACTCTCAGCCGACTTCGGAATTCCGCGGAGACCGAGACACGTCGCCGTATAACCATCGTTCATACTTCCGTTATCAACCAGCGCCAAGTCCTCGCTGTGTGACATAATCGGCATATCAAGCATTTTTGAATATTCAAGCGCACGTCTCATAATCATCGATGACGAAACGGGCTTTCCGTCATCCGAAAATGCCGACGCCCCGGCCTCTTTAAGTTCTGCCATCTCGGTAAGCTCTGTACCCTCCTGACCCTTTGTTATACAAGCGGTTGTCAGAACGTTTACAAGGCCGGTTTTTTTCCCCTTATTTATGACATATTCAACCAGAGCCGCGTTATCTATCGGCGGATTTGTATTAGGCATACACAAAACAGTAGTTACGCCGCCCTTGACGGCAGCACGGCTGCCGGACGTTATATCCTCTTTATGTTCATAACCGGGTTCACGGAAGTGAACGTGCAGGTCAACCAAGCCAGGCGCAACAATAAGTCCGCTCGCGTCTATCACCTTTGCGTCATAGTCGTCAATATTTTCGGCCACGCGCTCTATAACTCCGTAGTTTATAAGTATATCGGCCTTTTCGGCAAAGTTCTTCGCCGGGTTCACCACAAAGCCGTTTTTTATTATCTGTTTCATAATAAACCTCCCCTATGAATTAATGTGTGAGCATATCAAGCACAGCCATTCTCACACACACGCCGTTTGTAACCTGTCCGCCTATCACCGACTGAGGGCCGTCAGCAACATCTGCCGAAAGCTCAACACCGCGGTTAACCGGACCCGGATGCATAACTATTGCATTTGGCTTCGCAAGAGCGACGCGCCTGTTGTTTATACCGAAAAGCTTATGATATTCACGCACGGACGGGAAAAGCCCGCTTTTTTGGCGTTCAAGCTGTATACGAAGGCACATGATAACATCGGCGTTATTTACCGCCGAGTCTGCGTCCTGAGTGACAGTCACCCCGAGCCTTTCTATTTCGGCAGGCATGAGCGTATGCGGCGCACAGACAGTAACATCCGCGCCTAATTTCTTAAGTCCGTAAATATTACTTCTCGCAACCCTGCTATGTTTAACGTCACCCACAATCGAAACCTTAAGGCCGTCAAAGCTTCCGAACTTCTCGCGCATTGTCATAAAGTCAAGAAGGGCCTGTGTCGGATGCTCGTTCATTCCGTCGCCCGCATTAACCACCGATGCCCTTGTATAATTGGAAAGCATATGCGGTGCACCCGATGCACTATGTCTTATAACGACCACATCCGCCCCCATCTCATCAATCGTCTTTCCCGTATCGGCGAGGGTTTCGCCCTTAACCACACTGCTTCCCGAAGCGGTAATGTTCGCCGCGGTTGCGCCAAGGTATTTTGACGCAAGCTCAAAAGAAAGACGGGTTCTGGTGCTGTTTTCATAGAAAAGTGTAATAATACATTTTCCGGATAGACAGCTATCCTTCTTACCCGCCTGTAAAACCTCTTTTTTCATAACTTCAGCTCTGTCCAGTATAGCAAATATATCCTCCGCGGATAATTGCTTTATCCCAAGTAAATGCTTCATAGAATCAAAGTCCGCCTCTCTTTCAGAATAACTAACCCTTAAAACACATATTAGCATACAATAATGAGTTTTAAAAGCTTTATAAACTGTTTCTTAGCCGTTTCTTAACTGCTTTTTATTTTCATCTTATATAATAACACAACCTAATCGGCTTGTCCACCGCTTCAGGGATTTTTGTTCATTTTATGAATATTTTTGTCGGATTTTCTACTTATTATAGTCTATTTCACAAATTTTTTTAACAAAAAAACAGTTATTCTGATTTTATATTTAAGATAAGTATCGTATTTTATCGGTTTTTTAATTATATATGATTATAAAAGAGGCTAATCTTTGATTTTTAGTCAAAATTATTCTTGACAAAAATATAACAATAGAAGTATAATACATACAATTCAAGGGATTTTTGCGCCCTTAATTAAACAGGATTTATTTTCCATAAATTACACAAAAAGGAGTATGCTTATGCGCGCAGTCGTTACCGTAATGGGACAGGATAAAACGGGTATAATCGCTAAAACAAGCACTATGCTCGCAGAAAACAACATCAATATACTGGATATCACCCAGACAATTCTTCAGGATATTTTCACTATGATTATGATGGTTGATACCAAGAACTGCACAATCGGCTTTGACGAACTCTCGAGGAACTTAGAAGCCCTCGGCAGCGAAATCGGCGTTGAAATCAGAATTCAACACGCAGATATTTTTAATTCGATGCACAGAATCTAATCCGATATTGCAGGAGGTAATGAAATGATTAATATCAGTACAAACGAGATAGTCGAAACCATTAAAATGATAAGAGACGAACATCTCGACATCCGTACCATCACACTCGGAATTTCTCTCTTAGACTGCGCGGACGAGGACGCAGGCCGCGCCTGCGAAAAGATTTATGACAAGATTACGTCTTATGCAAAAAATCTTGTTAAAGTCGGCGAGGATATCAGCCAAAGATACGGAATTCCCATTATCAATAAACGTATTTCCGTTACGCCGATTTCGCTTGTTGCGGCAGCAAGCAAGACAAACAATTATCTTCCGTTTGCCAAGACTCTCGACAGAGCCGCAAAGGAAACCGGAGTAAATTTCATCGGCGGATATTCCGCTCTTGTATATAAGGGCTTTACCAAGAGTGACGAATATCTTATAAATTCCATTCCCGAAGCATTATGCCAGACAAACTATGTCTGCTCTTCCGTTGCCGTTGCAAGCACAAAGGCGGGCATAAATATGGACGCTGTTAAGCGTATGGGTGAGGTCATCACCGAAACGGCGGCGCTTTCGGCAGAGAATGATTCTATGGGCTGTGCAAAGTTCGTTGTCTTTTCAAATCCCGTCGAGGATAACCCGTTTATGGCGGGCGCCTTTCACGGCGTCGGCGAGGGCGACTGTGTAATAAATGTCGGCATAAGCGGACCGGGCGTTGTCAAAAGCGCGCTCGAAAACGTCCGCGGCTGTGACTTCGGCGTTGTTGCAGAGACAATTAAACGCACCGCCTTTAAGATTACCCGTATGGGTCAGCTCGTCGCACAGGAAGCGTCAAAAATGCTCAACGTTCCGTTCGGAATCGTTGATCTTTCGCTTGCTCCGACGCCCGAGATAGGCGATAGCGTTGCTTACATACTTGAAGAAATGGGGC